>JAQICV010000012.1 GCA_027858315.1 Candidatus Woesearchaeota archaeon | reverse complement strand
ATCTTATTTAATTCTTGACGAAAAGAATTCTCGTGAGGAATTATTTGTTTTTGTACAAGTTTACGAATCATAATAATTAAAGAAATTTGAACTTTATAAATCTACTTCGGATAAAGCCTTATTTCAAGTAGTTTTATAAATTGCTAATTTTAGAATTAGATACGATGACAAAATTAAATGAAGTCTATAAATGTAATGTGTGTGGAAATATAGTTGAAGTACTACATGAAGGTGCAGGAGCTCTTGTTTGTTGCGCTCAGAATATGGTTTTGAAGACCGAGAATACTCAAGATGCTGCAACAGAAAAACATATCCCTGTTGTTAATAGGAATGGCGAGAGTGTTGAAGTTGTAGTTGGGGAAGTTCTACACCCAATGCAAGATATCCATTATATTGAATTCATACAAGTCTTTACAGATAAGAATACTTATACTGCTTTTTTAAAGCCTGATGATGAACCTAAAGCTACATTTTGTATTCCTGAAGATGAAGAGATTTTAAATGTAAGAGAGTATTGTAATTTACATGGACTTTGGTCTAAAAAATAATTCAGTATTATTAAAACAATAAATTTATTAATTAATTCTTTTATTTATTTACTATGAGTTTTATTTTATCTTTTTTAAGCGGGATTATTGCTGCTTTTACGCCTTGCATTATCATTTTGTTTCCAATATTATTGTATAGGTTTTCTACTCAAAAAGATGGAATTACTAAAGATTTTTTACTTTTTATTTCAAGTTTTATTTTATCGTATTTAATCTTTGGATATTTACTTAGCTCACTTTTTAGTTCCCCGATTCAAAATGGTTTAAAATTTGGACTTGGTCTTTTATTTATTATTTTAGGAGTTTTAGGAATATTTAATAAATTAAATCCACTGAATTTTCCACTTATTAAAAATCCAATTTTGTTGGGAGTAGCTTTTTCTTTAATTGTTTCTACTAATCCTTGTACTATGCCTTACCTTAGCATAATTATTGCAAATAGCAGTCAAATTAGTCTTTTTACAAATTTATTATTTTTTGCTCTAGGAATTCTAGCTCCTTCAATTTTGTTTACAATTTTCGGGAAAAAAATGATTAATATTACCAATAAAACAAAAAAAATTGGATATAAAGTGAATAAAATTATGCATTATATTTTAATTATTTCAGGTGGATATTTGATTTTTTCTATTAGACAAATTGAAATTTATGATGTTTATATTATTAGTTTATTTCTAGGTTTCATATTTATTATTCTACTTAAGGCATTTTTTGTTTTACATGAAAAAAAAGATATATTCAAATTAAAAAATATTTTAATTCTTACAGCCCTTGGAATTATCTTATTCGGGGCATTTTCTAATTGTAATATTTATATTCAAAATAATAATAATATTGAAGATATTTTTGGTATTGAAACAAATCAACATAGTTGTAGCTCAGATATTGAAAATTGTGAAGTTTGTCAAAAATGTATTTATAATTTTTCTATTGCAACAATTCTGGGAACAATAGGTATATTTTTATACTCAAAAATTGGATTAGCATTTTTGGCATCTGTGAAAAACAATATGAAAAATAAATATTTGCGTTTAACCAGATTTATGAGAAAAGATAAATGAAAATTATTTCTAAGAGAGAATTTTTAGCAAAAAAAAGATTTTATGTCGAAGAGATTATTCGAGGAAAAATAATTATTTATCCTACTGATACAATTTATGGAATTGGTTGCTCTGCTAAGATAGGTTCTTCAATTAATAAGATTAGAGAAATTAAGAAAAGAGACTCAAAACCTTTTTCAATTATTGCTCCATCAAGAAGTTGGATTTTAGAAAATTTGAAAATAAATATTCTGAAAATAAAATATTTGAAAAAATTACCTGGACCTTTTACATTTATACTTGATTTGAAAAATGATGATTGTGTATCAAAAGATGAGCTTATTGGTGAGAGTAAAAGTATAGGCATAAGAATCCCTAAATGTTGGTTTTCAAGCATCATATTGAAATCTGGAGTCCCATTTGTTACAACTTCAGTTAATTTATCTGGAGAAAAATATATTACTAAAATATCTGAAATTAAAAAAGAAATTTTAAAGGATGTTGATTATATTATTGATTGTGGTAAGATTAATACTAAACCTAGTACTATTATTAATTTAGTTAATGATAAAATTGAAATTATTAAGAGATAAAAAAAAGTTTGATAAAATTATTTTTTATGATATTTTTGAACTTCTTTTCTAACTTCTTTAATTAAGATTATTATTAATATTACATTAATTAGTATCCAAAAAATTAATGAACCTGATACTCCAGGAAGAGTAATTGGTAGATATGAATACTCGAAATTTAAAATGTCAGGCGTTTCTTCATTTATTTCCCAACTTGCTTTGTTTGATTCAATAATTGTTGAATTATCTTTATAGCTTAGCGCTGTATAATGATAGCTTTCAGGTATTTCTAAATTTATTACTCCTGATTTAATTGGAATTCGAGTATTTTCTTTTAATGGAATTTGTAATTTTTTGAAAAATATTCCTTTCGGATTAAGTGATAATTTGTAATATAAGTCTAGTTTGTATTCAAATCCTGGAAGTAGAGGTGTAAATATTTTAGTTTGAATTATTGAAAATTCATTAGTTTCAATAATATTAGAATTGATTTCTTGATCATATCTGTCTTTTATAGTATATTCTAATACTTCAACATCATTACTTGTTAGAATTTTGAAATCTACTTGACCTGGAATTATTGCAACATCATGAACATTTCTTAGAAAAATTTCTTTATGAACTTCAAGAGTATCATCACTATTTAATATAATGTCTGTATTATATGTAGAAAATACTTCTACTTCAGAGTATGCACTGCTAGATAGCATTACACAAAATAGCAAAAAAAGCCATAACTTTTTCATCATATTATTTTTGAGCGATAAGAGTATATAAATTTTATGTATAATTTGCTCAAAATTCATTTTATCTAAACCCAGTCAAGAATAAATCCTCAAAATTATAAACTCCATTTCCTGAAACATTAAACAATAAAGACCAAGAATTATCTTCATCATGAACACCCAAATAAGCATCAAATACTGAACTAGTAGGACTTATAGCAGTAATATTAAATTTGTATAATGTCCCATTATAAAACTGATTAGAACTAATTTCAGAAGTATTAATTGTTGTATACCACAGAGAACTAGAATAAACAAAATTAGAAACTAGACTATATTCATTAGGGATAAAAGTATAAACTAATAAATCCTTATTCTTAGGAGTTAGAGCTGAATCAAGATTTCTCAAAATAAGATTAATATTATAATTATTATCAAAACTACGAGTAATATTTTTATACATACCAAGATTCAATGAATCAGTAGTTGTATTATCCTTGATAGTAAAATTTCTATGAAGATAAATAAAATCAACATACCAATTAGTAAATTTACTACCATCTTCAGAAAGCCTTAAGTTTAAAGAATTATAATCATCTAAATATATTGCATATGAACTTATTTCGCAACTATAAATAGAGTTTGAATCAAATCCAGGGAGAATGCAAATACTTTGATACAAACCTGAAGTATCATTTAACCATTGTAATTCTCTATTTGCAGTTCCTATTGTAGAATATTCAATAAATATTGTTACATTATCTGAATCATAATTTGGAGGAATAATTTCAGGAAAAGAAAAATCAATTGAATCAATCCCATTAAGCCCTCCAACGTTGTATGTATTTCCATCACTAGAATCTATAATTGAGGTATTTATTGAGGATTGGTTTGGAGTAAATATAATATTTTGAATTGCATATGCATTATATGAAGGATCCAAACTCTCATTAAAATTAAAAATATATAATCCAGTATCAATAAATAAACTATCTACAAATGTCCAATTATATAAAAATTCTCCATTTATATCAGTATTAATTATATCATATTTTTCATGCATTACACCTTCTGGATCAGTATATGAGAAATCTATAACTCCAGATTTAACCCAATCTAATCCAATAAAATTAATTACATCTCCAAGATTCACATAGTATGAGACTCCATTCAGAGATGGATTTCTTCTTGTCACATTAAAATAAAGTGTATCATTTTTAAAAGAGTTATTTGTCTGTATTGCAAAAAGAGAATAACTACCTAAAGGGAAATAATCTCCTAGAGTGTAAAGATAATTAAATGAATTATTAACAGGAGTTTGATTTGGTAAATTTATTACAGTATTATTACTTAGAGTCAACTGAAGACTCACAGTAGAAGAATCATCCCAAACCTGAGACCCCGATATTAAAACACTTTCTCCTTGGAAATATGAATCCTTATCAATATCTAAAGGATTTGTTGAGTAATTATAAGATACTCTATATACTAAAGTGTCAACATAAACATCATATACTCCATTCCTTTTTGCACGAGTTCCATCCCATAACACCTCTATGGCTGCCGTTGACGAAGTTGAAAAAAAATCATTACAATCCCAATATTCTCCTATAGGAAGAGAATTAGTTACATCTAATATTCTATTTGAAGTCGGTTCTAAAAAATCCTGTGTAAAACCAACATTTGTCCAACCATTACCATCTGCATCTATAGAAATTAATTCAGTTCCCTTAGTATCAACACCTATCCACCAAACTTTATATAAAACTTCTACCTTACTTATATTCTCACATTTACTCTGCGAAGTGTCTTGAAAATACATTTGAACACCACCATCTAAATCTCTTGTCATAGCATGAGATTCAATAAAAGTATCATCACAAAAAGTATATTCTCCGGATGTTCCTGCAGGACATAGTGTTGAACCCGAATATGATGTATCATCACAATTTGTAAGAGACCATCCTGAACCAATATCTTGACATAGTCCATTTGATGGTGCAATGATATAATCATTAACCTGAACAAATAAAGGATCATATGGTTCTAAATCTATTGTATATATTCTTCCGGGAATAGTGTCTAGAATTTTCTTAAATGAACCAAAACAAGTCTGAGTCTCAAAATTATACAAAGTACATTTCAAAAGTGAAGTCCCTGTTGCCTCAAAAGTTATAGAATAAGATTCTACTTCAGAATTAAACTTAGGATTTATTGCAAACGCATCAGAAATTGTATTCAACAAATTAATTTTTTCCTTTGGAACTTTTTCATAACCTATAGATACTTGACTAAGATTAGCTTTTGGAACTTTAATCCCTTTTAATGTAGAATTAGAAAAATCCAAATTTAATTCATACAATTCATTAAAAGATAATATCGAAAAATTTAATTCATCAACAAACACATCCTCCTTTTTAATTGAAATGTCTGCAAAAATATTAGAATTATCATTATCATACAAATAAAAATTAGAAAGATTATTAAAACCATAAATCTCTAAGATATCTTTAAATTTTAATTCTTTCTCAAGGTATTTAACTTCTATAACTTCTTGTAAATCTCCTTGAATTGAATAGACATTAATATAATAATCATCAATAACAATTGGTGAAATAATATCAAAATCAAAATCGCATTTATTCAAACAAGTCAACTCAAACTCTGATTTTAATTCAGGATAACTTTTAGGAAAAATTTCAAAAAAATAATCAAATTTAGTATTGGAATTTGATTCAATAGAACCATTTAATTTCAACTCACCATTTTTAACATAATAAATATCATCAATTATAAGTTTTGATTCAGGTTTTTCTAAGTCAATTTTAAAATTTAATATTTTTTCATAATATTTGTTATTATATTTTGTTCTAATTATTATTTTATAGTTTCCAAAAAATACTTTACTGATTTGAATGTTTCTTTCACAATAAGAAGAACAAGAAAAACTATTTGAACCCACAACTAAATTTTCAGAATCATATAAAATCTCAATATCATAATCCAAATTTTTATCTATTAATGTTTCAATATTTAAATTAACATAATATTCATAGTCACCAATATCGAATACATCAATTATTTCTGAATCAAAAATATTATTGGAAGGATTATAATTTACAGAATTAATAGTACTAAAAAAAATTAATGTTGTAATTAAAACTAAAATTAATTTCTTTAGGAAATTTAGATTCATCTAATAATAATTAGAATTAAATCCTTTATAAAAATTATCTATATAATACAGAGATAAAAATTTAATAATAAGAATAATAATAAAATAAAAAGAATTATAGGAATAATACTAATGCTCCAACAATTACTGCAAGACCACTAAGCACATATTCTAAGTTTGCTGAAAGAGATTCATAGCTACTCTCAACAATTAAGGCAAGAGTTGAACCATAGCCTTCTACATTTAGAGGATCGACTCCTGTTAGGAATAAGTCATCAAAATTATACTCACCAATACCTGTTACATTAAATGTTACAGACCATGAATTGTTAATATGAACAGAACCACCATATAAATCTAAAGATGAATTATAAGGGTTTGTTTCTGGAACAATACCATATTGGAACATTGTACCTGTATAATCAGGATCACTTAATGTTTCATTAGCATCAGTTGTTGTATACCATGAAGATGTTTGATAAACAAAGCCACTTGTTAAATTGAATGTGTCAGGTAAAAAATTATATACTTGTACTACTTGATCTGTAGGTGTAGGAGATGTTCCTAGATTCACAACTTGAATATAAATATTGTATGTGTCATCACTTAATCTTGTAATATTTTTATTAATTTGTAACCAATAACCTGTTGCAAGATAAATTTCTTTAATGTAGATTTGATTTTCTCCATAAGAAACTGTTCTGTTAATGATTTGAATTCCATCATTAATGATATTGTTTTCTATATCCATCCAAACTACAGGAGATGAAGAGAAAGTATAATTAAAGTACCATTCTGAACCTGTATTGTTCCAAGGCAATATTGTATTATTTAATAAAACATTTGGATTATAAATTTTTAATAAATCTGTTCCTGTAACAGTATCATTATCTCTAAATCCTGGATTTGTAAAACCAGTACCTGTTCCATCTCTTACACTAACCCATAAAGATACTTCAGTTAAATTTACACTAATATTTGTTGGATTAATTACTTCAGAAGAGATTCTCCATGTAGCATTATCTCCTGTTAAAGTATTGTTTAAAAATTTCTCAAAGTTCAAAGCAAGATTTAAAACACTTGAAACACTATCAAGATTAACTCTTGAGAATGTAAAATTTGCTTCATAACTCATTGTTGAATTTATGAATGCATAATCACTTGCAACTGATACAGCAGGAGTTTTTACATCATAACTAATATCTGTTGCATTAGTTGAATTAAAACAACTACCAGCCCATAAGTTCCAATTGATTGTTCTATTATCAGCCGTGAATGTAGCATTACCAGCATCAGTTCCAGTCATTGTAGTATCATCATAAGTGAAATTCATTAGAACACCACTATTATTTGCAGTCATTGCGTTTTGAGCAATGTTAATATTGAAGATACAACTATTTGGATATGAAACTCCGTTTAAATTATTTACTACATTATCACTAACAGTTAGAGGGAGTCCTCCAAAGATTCTACTATCTGAGTATGAAGTTGTGAAATTCATAGGAGGAACAACATTTGAAACATTTACATAATAACTAAATGTAGCATTATCACCAGGTCCTAAATCTGGAACTAATAGCATCATGTAATCAGATACTAAATTGAATTCAGCAACATAACCTAATTTACCATCAGAATTTACAACATTGTAAATATCAGCAATTGTTGTAATATTTAATAAAACATCAGAAATAGCTTCAGATGGATGTGTGTTTGTTACAATTATCGAACCATTAATTGCGTATAATGATTGATTTTCTCCGGAATCAAAATATAGACCTCCGCCACTTTGAGAAGGGTTGTATAACACTTCTTCATACGCATACTCGTTAAATGTTACATCAATAACATTAGGTGCAGCATATACTAAACTTACACTAAAAAGTATAGTCATAAAGATAGTAATTCTTTTTATTAACTCTCTTGCAAGAACCATATGACTTTTTCGCACGAAATGTAGATATAAAATCATGTCTTAACTAATAAGGAGTATTATATTTAAAACATGTTGTTACATGGTCGTTCACAATCCCTATTGCTTGAAGGTATGCATAAATAATTGTTGAGCCTAGAAAATTAAATCCTCTTTTTTTCAAATCTTTGCTTATTTGGTTTGATAGGGGCGTTGTTGCTGGTATTTGCACGATACTTTCCCAAGAATTTTTTATTATTTTATTGTTTGTAAATCTCCAAATATAATTATTAAATGACCCAAATTCTTCTTGAATTTTTATGAATGCTTTTGCATTTTTTATTGCAGAATTTATCTTTAATTTGTTTCTGATTATCCCTTCATTTTGCATTAATTCATCTACCTTATTTTCGTTATAATTTGCTATCTTTTTGTAATCAAAATTATCAAATTCTTTTCTATAATTTTCTCTTTTTTTAAGAATTGTTATCCAAGATAGTCCTGCTTGAGCACCTTCTAAAATTAAAAATTCAAATAGAACATTATCATCATGAACTGGAACTCCCCATTCTTCATCATGGTATTTTTCATATAGTTCGTTTCCTTTACACCAATCACATCGTTTCATTTTTGAATTATTGATCGCCTTTTTAATTCTCCAAAAGCCATTTCCAAATAGGTTTTATTACTATTTTTATATTATCTTGTTCAAATGTTTCTTCTTCATCTTCAGTTAAAATTAATCCTTCTTTTAGAGTGTAAGTATTACAAGCATCTAAAAGACCTTCTATTTCCCGCTTTTTAGTATCTGGATCTGATAAGGATTTAGTTACTTGAATTGCTTTTACTATATCTAACCTTTCCTTTATTACAAAATCACACTCTTTCTTATTTTTATGATAATAAATTTCTTTATTTCTTCTTTTTAATTCTATAAATACTAAGTTTTCTAAAAGTCTTCCTTTATCTTCTGAAAATTTAAATCCCATTGTATTTACAAATCCAGTATCTATACTATATACTTTTCTTTGAGAAGAGTGTTGCTTTTTTAATGAATAATCAAATTTGTAGAGAAAATGAATCACATTAATATCTTCTAAATAAGAATTATATTCAACAATAGTCTCACGACTGACTCTCAATTCATCTTTTATAGAATTGTAATAAGAATTTATTGAAAATTCTTTTGAAATATTACTAAATAAAAACTTTAATAATGATTTTATCAAAATAATATTTCGTATATTGTATCTTTCAATTAAATCTTTATATACTGTCAAATCTAAATAAGATTGTAGAACTTCAAATTTTAATTCCTCAGATAAAATTTCGGGAAATCCTCCAAATTCTAAATACTCTTCAAAATACTTTTTTATTTTAAATATTTGTTTTGAATATAGATAATTTTTTTCTAACTCTAATTCTTTAAATCTTAAAAATTCTACAAAAGATAAAGGATAAATGTTAAAACTCAATGTTCTTCCCCTAAGCGATGTAGCTATCTCTTTTGAAAGCAATCTAGAAGAAGAACCAGTCAAATAAATTTTAAAATTTTGATTATCATACAATCTTCTAACAAAAAGTTCCCAATTAGTTATATTTTGAATTTCATCAAAAAATATATAAATTGTTTTATCTAAATTTTCTTCAAATAATTCAAAATAACTTTGAATTATCAAATCAAACTCTTCTAATTTTAAATT
>JAQICV010000011.1 GCA_027858315.1 Candidatus Woesearchaeota archaeon | reverse complement strand
ATCTTATTTAATTCTTGACGAAAAGAATTCTCGTGAGGACTTATTTGTTTTTGTACAAGTTTACGAATCATAATAATTAAAGAAATTTGAACTTTATAAATCTACTTCGGATAAAGCCGATTAAAAATAAATTTGTCTCAAAATAAAAAACAAGAAACTTTTAAAAACTAAAAAAAAGAAAAGATAATATGTTCTACAAAGATACATCAAAAACAATTTATCTCGACAAAAATATTATAGATTATTCAAACCTTTCAGCAGGCCTTTTAATCAAAGCTATAGGATTAGGCATGAAAATTGCATATATTGACACAAAAGATTCAGCTACCAAACTTTCAAATTTTATTGAAAACCTCTCATTATCCTACTCTTTCACAAATAGTTTAAAAAGATTTCAATTAGACATATACAAACCAAAACAAAATAAAAAAATTTCTAAAACTATAATTCCTTTAGTAGAATTTTGTAATATAACTCAAGATATGTTCTATAATTCATTATATGAATATGATTTAGTAATAATAGATAATCTAAATTTTGAAATATTAAATAAAATGAAAATAATAAGTTTACTTAAAAATTCTAACTCACAAATAATCATAACAACAAAAGAAGAAGAAATATTTAACGAAATAAAATCTGAATGTAATTCACAATATATTTGTGAATACATAGAAAATCATAATCTTGTAATAAATAAAAATATAACTAATATCTCAGGAAATGGAAAAGGGAAAACTGCCTATCCAATAGGATACCTTATAAGAAAATTCCTTGAAAAACATGCAGTAAAACTAATATATTTTGATAAAGGAGATGATATCTATGGTGATCCTATATTTTTAAATTCTTTAAAAAAATGGTCAAGAGAAAACAATTTATACGGTTCATTTGACTTTGTAAAAACAGGAATAAAAAGACAATTTAATAACCAATCAAGAGATGAGATTACCCCTCAAGACATAAAAGAAGCAAATGAAGCACTAATGCTTCTTAAAACCTCTATAAAAAAACAAAGTCCAGTAATTGCAGATGAATTAAATACTATAATTGAAAAAAAAATAATTAATTTAGATGAAATATTACCAATTCTAAATGATGTTAAAAATGAGTTGATAATTACAGGAAATACAACAAACCAAAAACTTCTAAATCTAGCAAAATTAAACATTAATATCATAAAAACTAATTAAATAAAAAATATTCACTTTTCAGACAATAAAATCCTTATTTACTCAAAAATATTATAAATTATTATATAATCAAATCGAATGAAAAATCTATGGGTTTATTTAGTAGTAAAAAAGAAGATAACGCTGCTGCTCCGCCAGCACCACCTGCACCTCCTGCTCCGCCAGTAGCTGCAAGTAATAAAAGTTCTAATCAAGAAACGCCTAGAGAGGTACAAAAACTAAGTACACCTCCAATTCCAGGTGGAAGTTTAGAAGATATAAAAAATGAAGTTGCAGCAAAACCTGCTCAATCAATGCAAGAGGAAACACCACATGAAGAAAATATTGAAGAAGAATTTAATGTAGATTCACCTCAAGACTCTTTATTTGATTTATCTGAATTAGATATCCCTGGGGCTCAAAATTTAGAATCAACTAATGATTCTCCTACTGAAATTCCAGAAATGCAAGATATGAAGGATGATGAAGAAGCATTAAATTTTATTGAAAAACAACCTCATAAAGTTCAAAGTACTGAAACATATTTCATAACAACAAGACAATTCAAAACTCTATTAGAAATTGTTGAAGGAGTGAAAACTAAAGTAAAAGATGCATCGGAAACACATTTAAAACTTCTTGACATAAAAGCTGAAGAAGATATTGAATATGAAAATTTAAAAAAAGATTTCGAATACATCGAAGATAAACTTCACGAAGTTGATAGCATTATATTTGAAAATTAAAAATGGATAGAAAAAGAGAGATTTACACAAGGATTGAAAAAGTAGAAAACATTGTAGAAATACTCAAAGTGATTAAAACAAACGAAAAAGAAGTAAAACATTTATTCTCCCTTTATGACAAACTAAAAATTGAAGAAGATAAATTATTTGAAAATTGGAGTTTCTACCTAGAAGATATTGTTCAAAAACTAGACCATGTGACACTTTAAAAATGAAAACTAAAAAAAGTACAATCAAATCTAAGGATGAAGGGTATGAAGATTTATATATTTGTTTAAATGATTCACAAAACAAAAGAAAAAATCTCCTACTTGGTATGAAAGACTCTCTAGTTATGCAAGAAGAATATTCAAGAATCCTAGAAATCAGAAAAAATAAAGCTGCAATTTTAAGTGAAATTAAAAAAGGTTATGAGAACTTAAATAAAAATTATCAAGAATTAAGAAAATCTCTACCTAATGTAAAAAATACAATAAATTACACTGAAAAAGAATTAGCAGAACTTGAAAGTCAAGTTAATATGTTAAAAAAGGATACTAAATACAATAAAGAAGCAATTACCTTAGATGAAGAAATAATTAACGAATTGTCTACATCAAATAAAAGTTTAAAAGAAATAACTAAGAAGCCAGACCCTAAAAAAGTTGAAAAAGCAAAGCCTCAAGTTAAAAAAGAAGAACCTAAAATTCAATCAGCATCTGATATAAAACAAAAAGTAACTAAAATCGATAGAATTAAAAATAATTTACAAGTAATTGAAAGTAAATTAAAAAATATTTAAATAAACCTTTTCTTTATTTTTCTAAATCTTTAACTACATCACTACCATTCATACTTTTATAAAATAAAAAAACAAATATTACTGCAAGAATAATCATCCCTGCACCATAATAGCCAAAAGCCTCATAATTCTTACCAAAATAAAAACCAAAACTAGTAAATGCTAATGCCCAAAAAAATGAAGTAATCATAATAATTACACTAAAATAAAATCTATTCATATGTGACATTCCAGCAGGAATAGGAATTATAATTTTAATTGGATTAATAAACTTACCAAAAAATAAATAAATATATCCTTTCTTTTTTTTCAAAACTTTATTAACTCTTAAGATATCTTTTTTCCTGAAAAACTCAAACCCAATAAACTTATTTATTTTTAAAACATAATCTAAGCCTTTTCTTCTTGATATTTCATACAAAATAATATTACCAATACTCATACCCAAACCACCAAAAATTACAACAAGCCAAAAATTAAGATCTCCTGTAAAAGCAAAATAACCTGCAATAATATACAAAATTTGTGAAGATGGGAAACTTGTAATCCCATTAATTATTAATAAAATAAAAAGGCCAACATAACTAAAATTAATAATCAAACTCTCAATAGACATAAAATAAAATAAATCTTATTATTTAAAAAATTTTGTAAATTTTTAAAAGTCACAAAATCTATAAATTGAAAAATTTATACAATACTAAAAATTTATTTACATAAATTTCCCGTGTACTGAATCATAAGTAAATAACTCAGCATCACTAAACCATAAATGTACTTCATTTTGTGCATCTTCTAAATTAGCAGAAGCATGAATAATATTAACAACTCCATACTCATGTGCATCTCCTCTAGGGTAATTCATATGAGCATAGTCTCCTCTAATTGTTCCTGGAGCAGCTTTTGAAGGTTCAGTTGCACCAACTAACTTTCTTACAGTTTCAATCGCATTAAATCCTTCTAAAACTAATCCGACAACTGGACCTGAAGTAATATAATTCTCAAGCATTTTGTAGAAAGGTTTTTCTACATGCTCAGCATAATGTTTCTTTGCAAAATCTGCTTCAGCATGAACTAATTTCATACCCACAATTTTTAATCCTATCTTCTCAAATCTTGAAATTACTTCTCCAACGATTTGTCTTTGAACGCCATCAGGTTTAATAGCTACAAATGTTCTCTCAATTGCCATGATAAAATATTGAATTAAAAACCATTTATAAAATATTTGTTAAATGTGCCTAAATTAACAATGATTAAAAATTAATAATTTTTATTTTATATGTTTTCTCAATCTTTATAAACAATTATCTATTCAAATTTATATGGAAAAAATTTTATTTAAAGATATTTCTAGTAAAGATGTTAGGAAGACTTATGAGATGATTGGGAAAATTGAAGTTGTAAAACAAACTTCAGGTCCAACACTTATGGTTTTAAACGATGGAACTGCAAATTTTACATTTAAGGCCTTCATTAAACCAGGAGTTAGATCATACCCTGAAGCAGATGTTGGTGATTATGTAAGAATTGAAGCTATAATTAGTGAAAGAAAAGATACGATCGAAGGAGAAGTTAAATTCTTAAAAAAATTAAATGATGAAGAAAGAAAAGAATTCGAAGCTAAAATTGATGCATTAAATGAAGGAAGATTTGCTCCAAATATAACTGAATTCACAATTAAATCAGAAATGCTTGAATCTCAAAAAGCAAGATTCATTCAAGTTGCAACAATGATTAGAAAAGCAGTAATTGAAGGAAGACCTATTCTTTTAAGACACAATGCTGATTGTGATGGATACTCATCTGCAATAACTATCGAAAGAGCTGTAACTAAATTCATGGTTGAAGTAACTGGTGATAAACTAACTCAATTTCAAAACTATAAAAGAGCACCTTCAAAAGCTCCATTCTATGAATATGAAGATTCAGTAAAAGATGCAGCAAACTGGTTAAGAGATAAAAATAGAAACAATGCAAAACCTCCTCTTATAATCATTACTGACAATGGTTCAACTGAAGAAGATATTTTATCAATCAAACAAATGAAAATCTACGGATCTCAAATTGTAGTTGTTGATCACCATTATCCTGGAGAAGTTAAAGATGAGAAAGTTGAAGTAGACAAATACATTGACGCACACATTAATCCTTACTTAACAGGTTATGACTCCAATGTTTCAGCAGGAATGCTAGGATACGAACTTGCAAACTTCATTAATGATAAAAATGGAAACTCAGTATTCATCCCAGCTATGGCAGCAATTCTTGATCATACTGATTGTACTGAGAGAGTTCAATATGTTGATTTAGCAAAGAAAGAGGGATTCACTGAAGAATACATGGCAACTCTTGGTGAAATTATTGATATGCAATCACACTATGCAAGATTCAATGAAAATAGAGAGTTCTTTGATGACTTATTTGGAAGCAACATGGAAATGCAAAAAAAAGTTGTTGAAATGTTAAAACTAGAATTAGACTCAAGATATAAAGCTGTAGAAAATGTTGCAAAACATTACACAAACAAAACTGACTTTGGAAAATTCTACCTTGTAGACTTTGACGGAGAAAGAGGAACATTTAGAGGAGCATACCCTGCAATTGGAAAGTCTACAAATCATATTCATAAAACATTTGAAGAATCATTAGACAAACCAATTGTAACAGTAACTCATGGAACAACATTCATGACAATTAGAGTATCTGATGCAGTAGAAAACTTTTCAGTACCAGAATTCGTACAAATCGTATTCAAAGAAGTACCTCATGCAAACGCAAATGGTGGTGGACATGAACACGCAGGTTCTGTAAGATTTGTAGAATATGCAAGAGAAGAAATCTTTGAACTATTTAAAAAATATCTAAAAGATATTTCTAACAAATAATTCTCATTTAATTGATAAAAAACCTAAAGCTTTAAAAAATCGGAGAAATTTAAGATATATATGAGCGATAAAAATTTTTTAGAAACTATTCGAATTATAGGAGAACTTGCTAATTCAAAATCACAAGAAAAACTATCCCAAATACTTGAAAAAAATATATTAATAATTACAAATAAACTTCATTTTGAAAAAAAATCTGAAAATAAAACAAAATCAAAAGAAGAAATATTGACAGAAATTCAAAACAATACAATGATTATTCTACAATATCATCATGTTAGAACTAAATCAAATGTAACTGAAGAACAACTAAATAAAGCAGAAGGAAAATTAGCAAAAGGTTGTTTAGATTTTTGTAATTTAAATCCAAATAATTAATTTTTATTATCAATCCCTATTGCATCAGAAACATTTTTAAAGCCATCTTTTTCTAACATTTCGACTAATCCTCTATTAATCTCAGAAATAACGCTTGGACCCTCGTAAATCATCCCTGTAATCATTTGTAATAAACTAGCTCCAAGTCTTATTTTCTTATAGGCATCCTTGGCACTAAAAATACCTCCACAACCAATAATTATTTTCTCTCCTTTAGTTTTTTTATACAAATACGCAATAACATCATCAGTTAAATCAGACACGACCTTTCCTGAAATCCCACCAATTTTAGGAACATTTGAATCAATAATTTTTTTATTCTTTCTATTTTTAGTTAAATTAGTTGCAACAAAACCATCAATATCAAATTTATCTGAAATTTTAATAATTACATCTAAATCTTTTTTAGAAATATCTGCAGGAAGTTTTAAAAAAATAGGTTTTACTTTTTTAACTTTTGAGATACCTTTCAATAAATCTGCCAAAGAATCAGGACTTGTAAAAGGTTCACCACCATAAGCATTCGGACAGGAAATATTAATTGTGAAATAATCTCCAAAATCTCTAAATTTTTCAAGAGTATATCTATAATCTAAAATTCCTATTTTTTTATCTACAGTTTCTTTGCAATTAGTTTTAGCAATACTAATACCTACAGGAATCTCGAATTTTTTACCTTGTAATTTTGAATATATGAAATCAGCACCCTTATTCTTAAGACCATAATTTACAATCAATGATTTAGATTTTTTAAGTCTATAAAGCCTTTTACCTTCATTACCATCATAAGGATTTTTAGTAATTGAACCAACTTCACTAAAACCAAAACCAACTTCAGAAATAATTGGAATTATATTTGCATCCTTATCAAACCCTGCTGCAAGACCTAGAGGATTTCTAAAATCAATCCCTAAAATTCTTTGTTTAAGTTTTAAATCACTATAATCAAATAATAAAGATACAAAACCTCTAGTGATAAAATTAGAACCTAAAAACTTTCCGATAAAAATCGCAGCATCATGAACAAACTCTGGATCAAACAAAAAAAAGACAGGTTTAAATATATATTTATACAAAAAAAGTCCAGTTTTATTCCTCAAAAAAAAATATATTTTTTTCATTCTAAATTATTATAAAATTTTTTATTTATATACATTTAGATATTCATCAAAAGAAGAGTTGTACTAACTGTTGCAAATAAAAATAAAATCATCACCAAAGATATCATCAAAATTAAACTAGTAAAAACTCTAGAAAAAGTAGTTTTATAATAATTTTTGAAATTCAAAAGAAACATCACAATAAAATAAATTCCTAAAACCAAAAAGAAACTACTTGCAACAATCAATACTAATGGATTCAATGATAAAAGTCCTATATAATCAAACAAACTACCTATTAAAACGAAAGGTAAAAGTAACATCATACTAACAAAAAAACTCTCAAAATATAATTTGCGATTATCTTCAAAAGTATTCAAAAACAAATAAAATAATGTAAATAAAATTAAATAAATAATAGACCATGCCAAAAATACACTAAAAAATTTAAAACTATTTGAATACAAAGAATAATTTGGAATCAAATTTTTCAAAATAGAAATGATTCCTAAAATAAACTGAACTGTAAAAAACACTCCAATAAGAAACTTCAAAGAAATTTTCTTATCCTCAAAAACCTTTGTTGAAAAAAACACTTTAAACAAATCTAAAAACTCTAAATTTGAAACTTTTTTAATTTTACCCATAATTAAGTTATAACAAGATATTTTATAAAATTTTGTCTTATAATTATATTAATGAATAAAAAATCACAAATTAAATTTGGTGAAACTTTTGCAATTATCATCCTAGTTTACATAATTTTAGTAATTGGAATGGTATGGTATAACAATGTGAGTACTAATTCTATAAAAGAAATGCAAGAAAATGATTTAAGAGATAGATCTTTTGAAAAATATTCATATATTGTAAATTCAGAATTTTTACATGTAACATCTCAAGGAGATATTGATGAAGAATTTGACCAAGTATCTCTAGAAATATTTTCAAACTATTCAAAATCAAATAAAGAATTCATAAGAAAACAATTAGGTGAGGCAACAGTCATTGTAGAACTATATGATAAAAATCTAAAATCAATAAAAAACATAACCATTTATGATTTAAGATATGATAATTCAAACAACGAAAATAGAAAAAATGAAGAAAGATTCAAAACCCTAATTCCTGTAAAAGATACTATAAATAAAGAGACTAACATCGGAATATTAAATGTTATAATCTACAATTAATAATTAGATTTATTAATAAAAACTAACTAGAATAAATATGATAAAAAATACAAACACAACTCAAACTAGTATTCTAGGAACTATTCAACATATTCTAGGAATGCTTATTGGAGGATTTCTACTGCTTAGTTTAATTCCTACAGTATATCAAGACATATATCAAGCAACAATTGGATTAATTCTAATTCAAATAATACTCTCATTAATAAGACTACGAATAATTAATTTAGTATTAGAAATCATAATTTTAATTCTTGCTCTAATTAGTATAATTCCTATTCTAATAAGTGTTAAAATTATTGCAATTCCTCTTGCAATTCTAGTATACTTACTTAGAATAATTGCATTAATAATTGCTCTAATTGATTCAAGTTCACAGAATTCACCAGTAGTATTTGCAAAAATGAATCTTAATAATATGAGACAAAAAAAAGAAAAACCTCAAAAATCAAAAAAACTCAAGGATTTAAATATCCAAGATGCTGAATTCAAAGAAAAATAAAAAATTAATTCTACTCTAAATTTTCACAAGATCCTTGACTCACTATACTCATATTTCCACCCATACAACTATTTGAATAAGTAACATCATCAGCACCACAAACTGGTGCATATTCTCTAGTACAAATTTTAAGGTCAACAAATGCATTTTCTTCTGAGCACTCACCAACATAGGCAATCTCAGTATCTCTTGCACCACACTTATTACTATAAGTTACACCATCAATACCACAAACTGGAGCATATTCCATAGTACACTCTATTAATCCTTCATCAACTGAAGTCTCATTTTTATTATCATCAACAATTGCTTGAGAACATCCCGAAAAAGATACCAATAACAATATCAACATTCCGAAATATAAATTTAATTTCATAATAAGATTATATATTAAATTACTTATAAACATAGTTTTAACTTTAAATAGAGTTAAAGTTATTAAAAAGATAAAAAATAAAATTTTAATCAGCTCTTAGATGCAGTCACTCCGATTATTCGTTCTGCACACTTCGAGCTTAATCTGCTCGAAGTGCATCTACTGGACTAAGCTTTGAAGCTCCAACTGCAGGAATGACTCCTGAAATCATACCAATAAAAACTGAAAGACCTAAAATCATAAACACATTTGAATAACTAACAAGAGCTGGCATTCCTGCCAATCCTAAAAGCAAAGATAAACCAATTCCTATAATCGCACCAATAATTCCTCCAACTAATCCAATAAGAGCCGAATTAAATATAAATATTGCTAAAATATCACTATTTCTAGCACCTATTGCTTTCATAATACCAATCTCTTTAGTCTTCTCTAAAACAGATGTAAACATAGTATTTGCAACACCTACGGCTCCAACTACTAAACTAACTCCTGCAATTGCTGTTAAGAAAGTTGTGATAGTTGAAAGCATTTCTGCTCGCAGATCTGCTGAAGCAGCATTTGTTGTTAAAGTAAAATCTAAATCATCATCACTAACATGTCTTGAATTCATAAGTTTTAAATTAAGTTTTGCCTCTGTCTCATTTAATCTATCCTCATCTCTAATTTTAATCTGCATGGAATCATAAACATCTTTTTCTTTATCATCAAAAATAGTATAAGCTGCATCAAGCGGCATATAAATAGAAGACCTCCCTCCATCTAAAATTCCCACTACTCTAAAACTTTTACCTTCTATAGTTAATAATTGATTAATACCTAATTCTCTATCAAAAAATTCATTAGCCAAAGTCTCACCTATAACAACCACATTATAATCTGCTGAAGATAAATACCTTCCCTCAAGTAAATCATTAGTTTCAAATTGAGCATAAACACTCTCATCAACACCAGTAACACTAAGAGTTCCTTCTTCTCCTTGATAATAAACATCAACTTTATCTGAAACTAATGTATTCACAGCCTCAACATCTGAAACTGATTTAACTGCTAAATAATCTCTTCGAGTTAATTCATCAGCATCAGCATCAGCAGAACTAGTTTGAGGTTCATCATGTCTTCCTGGACCGAAATCTGTAGCTTTTGTATAACCTGGAGTAAGTGTAATAATATCTGCTCCTGATGAGTCAAACTGCGAACTAACTTCAGCCTCCATCCCATCTCCAATAGATAAAATAGCAATAACTGATGCAACTCCAATAACAATACCTAAAATCGTAAGCCATGATCTTAGCTTTGAATGAAGTACCATGTTAAGCGCCATCTTAAAACTCTTAATTAATTTCATTTTAATAATTCACCTCTGTGAATTTTAAAATTGTACCGAAAAAACTTTTAATTTTTGACTGTATCATCTTTTAAAACCTCTAAATAAAATAAAAAGTATTTTATTTTCTCCTCTTTTTGTAAACTTTTCTACCAATAACTAAAACAATTAAAATCAAGACTGCATAACCAAAGTATTTAGCATAAGTTACAATATTAGTAACACCTGAAGTCATAGATCTCATACCTCCACCAGAACCATCTCTTTCAACTGCAACACCATCAACTGTAGATTCAGAACTCGCTACATCTACTAATTTCTCAATACTAACTCTCTCACCTAAAGTATTTGTATAATCAATAATTAAATCAATTGCTTGCGCTTTTCCTTTAGTCATTGCAAAACTAACAGTTGTATAATCACCTTTATTTAAATTACCAATAATTTCTGAGCTTCCTGAATTAATAGTCCAACCATCTTGAGAAGGTACTTTAATAGTTACACTCTCTGCATTATTTGCTCCAATATTTGATATTGTAAAAGCATATTCACTACCACTAACTTCATCAAACACTAAATCAAAACTTGTATCTCCACCAACATAAATTCCTGTCTTAGTAATAGATTCATAAACTTCAGATGAGATTGAATCTTGATATGAAATTTTTAAATCTAAATTATATAAATCTGCTGTAACACTTGAACTTGCCAATACATCAAAAGCAATATCGACACTTTGACCTACAGGAATGCTTTTTATATAAACTGAATTATCACTACCTACAGGCAAAATAACTTCATCAACATTCTCCCATGAGAAAATAATATCATCCAAATTTGAACTTCCCACATTAGTTAGTTTAAATGTAATAGTTTCTTTCTTTCCTGGAACAATCTCAGATTTATCAATACTCTCAATTTCTAAACTGTTCTTAGTCTTAATATCAACATCAAAATCATAAGTTAAAGTCACACCATTTTGAGTATCTAAAACATTTAAAGTCATTTGTTGCGCTCCAGCTTTTACATCCTTATCAACCTTTAATGTGAATTTTACTATTTGTTTATTCTCATCATTTTGACCTGATAAAAGCGCACCTATATTTAGTTGATTACTGCTTACAACTTCAAATGGAAACTCTTCTTCCACACTAACAATTAAATCATTAGAACTATCATAACCAATATTTTCTACAGAAAATCTAACTTCAACAACATCTCCTGCAACAACAGGATCTGGGTCCTGACTCATCAAATTCACATCCAAAATGGCTAAACCATCTGCTGCAAAAACACCTAAAGGTGCGACTAAACTTAACACTAATATAATTAATACACTTAATACTTTTTTCATTTTATTTTTTTATCTCTTTTTTTTCTTCAATTTTAATAATCTTACCATCTTTCAATTCAACAATCTTTGATGCATACTTTGCAAGATTCAAGTCATGAGTAATCATAATAATAGTCTTTCCTTCATCTCTCCAAAGTCTATGTAGAGTCTCTAGAACTTCAGTTCCTGTTACACTATCTAATGCCCCTGTTGGTTCATCTGCTAGAATAATCTCAGGATCAGCAACAAGACATCTTGCAATACTTACTCTTTGTTGTTGTCCACCACTGAGTTGAGATGGAAAATGATTCAACTTATCTGATAAAGATACCAATTTCAAAACCTTTTTAGTTCTAGAATCTGCTTCATCATCAGAAACCTCTTGCAATTCAAGTGGTAATTTAACATTACCATAAGCACTAAGAGTTGGAAGTAAATTGTATTGTTGAAAAATAAATCCCACGCTCTTTCCTCTCAGTGTTGACAAATCAGATTCAGCAAGCTCTCCAATGTTTTGAGACTTCAAAAAAATCTCACCTTTAGTTGGCGTATCCAAACATCCTACAAGATTCATCATAGTAGATTTACCTGAGCCTGAAGAACCAATAATTGCAACAAACTCTCCTCGGAAAATTTCTAAATCAATATCCAATAACGCAGGTACATCAACTTCACCCATCCTATAAATTTTTGAAACATTCTTCAAAACTACAAGAGGTTCTTTACTTATTTTTTTCATTTTTTCAAGATTTGATAATTAATAATTGCTATTAATACTATAAATTAAGTTCTTATCCTTTATAAATAAAAAGAATAAAAAGTATATACTTAAGGTATACTTTATTTAGGAATAGGCTCTTTTTTGGGGGTTATTGATGTGTTATATACACTTATGAATTTTAGCCATACTAATCCTATATTGAGTGAATTTAATTAAAAAGTCTGCTTTTTGGGCGTATTTTCTCATAAACGGGATAAATATTGTCTGTATAATATCTGTTAGACAAAATCGAGAAAAAGGCTGTTTTCGAGACAAATTATGCAAAAGTTTAAATATTTCATTTTTCAGATATTTTATATGGGTATATTAAATATTGAAGATAAAATTTCTGCGTTAGGTAAAATTAACCCTAAAATTATGGCAGATTTAACTCTTATGGAAAAGATAACTGTTGCAGGAAAAACTATGGGTAAGATTCCATTTCTGTATTTAGATTCTGCAGTTCATAATTTTACTGTTGGAGAAAACTTAGTTTCAAAATATGATTTAACTAGGCAAAAACTTCCACAAGATTTTGATGATTTCTTTATGGATCAAGGTGATCATTACCCGCCTTCTCAAAGACTTAGAAATCATGCATTAAGAGTTGAAGTAGATTCAAATTCTGTAACTAATACTCCTAATCTAGACCTTGAAATTTTTAGTATGGTTGTAAATTTTTATAATAAATTGCACACTTATCAATATATGTATAAAAAGGGTGCTGAAACTTTAAAACCTAATAATGCATAATTTGTTTTTATTCTTTTAATTTTTAAGGAACTCACGTTCTTTTATGTACGCCTTTTTCTCGACTCTGCGAAAATTATTTCATAATTTTCTTGCCACGCTGCGCTCTCACCTTCACTTTGTGATGGTTCGGGTCGCCTAACAGCTGTTAGATGGTTCGCCCCTCAGCTCGGGGCTCTCCCAAATTTTTCTCGTAAACTCGAAAAACTTCATCAAACAGCCATGTTAGTTGTAATGTTTAAGTTTTTGAAATATTATTTGTCGGACTTTTTTTGAAATTAGTTTTCTTTTTTTTTAGGATTAGATAATGCCAAACTTTATAAATTTTCTAATAAATTAGAATATTATGATTAATAAATATGTCTTAATTATATTTGGAGTTTCAATGTTAGTATTTACAGTTTTTGAATTAAAAAAGAAAACTATATATAATTTAAATCCATTATATGGAAGTTTTGAAATAAATAGGGAAAAAGATCCGATAAAATATTGGTTTTTGATATTTATTTCATCTATAATATCATTAACCTTAATTAGTATTGGAATGCTCATTTAATAAATTTTTCAATTTTTCTCTTTAAGTTTTAATCCTATATTCTAAATTATCCCAATTAAAAGGAATCCACTCCTTTTAGTCGTTCTGTTTCAAATTGGCTGCCGCGAAGAAAAGTCCTCTTTAGATAGTCTCGCCTTTGGCTCGTAAAACTTAAACACTTCTTCGTCACTTCGTTCCTCGACCTCGCCTTGCAGGCTCTCACTAACGTTCGGGACGTACAACACCGATTAGAAAGAAATCTCTTGCAGAGATTTCCCAAACTCTCGCAAGCTCGAGCTTTTTCTTAATCTCGAATGTTATATTCAATCAGAGAGAGTTCTGAAATTAATTGGAATAAATTCTTTTTTATGCAAATAGCAAACATTTAAATAGTTATACATACTAATACAACTATGAAAGCGAAAGAGATTATTTATGATATGTTTGAAAATGCCTTTTCATATCCACAATTAGATACTATTTTAATGGTAGAGAAGTTTATTGAGGAACATTCTGCTATGTATAAAAAAAAAGCATTATGGGAAAAATTGCCTAAAAAAATGAGATATCAAACATTTTCAGTTATTTTAAATTATTTAATTTATTCAAATAAAATTGGTATCGACAGAGAAAAAAAGGTTGTTTGGATAGGAATTACCAAAGGAAAATTGCTTAGAAATTCGGTACCTGCAAAATGATTAAAAAACCAACAAAAGTTCAATTTATGAATGAAAATTTAGAGTCATCTTATAAATCTTTAAAAGATGGAGATGAACAAGAAAAAAGATTGTATAAGTGGATTAAAAGAGCAATTGAAGATTTAAGTGAGAATGGTTTTTGTGGTGCATCAATACCAAAAGATAGGATTCCAAAAAAATACCTTAAGCTAATTGAAGGTTATTCACTTTGGAAATATGATTTACCTTCTGGATATAGAATTATTTATGTTTTAGAGAATGATGAAGTTAGGATTTATTCAATTATTCTAGAGTGGTTTGACCATAAGAATTATGAAAGAACTTTCAAATATTAAAAGAAATTGTTCCAAAATATTTCAAATTGGCTATCGCGAAAAACAGAACTCTCTCTTACTTCTTCTGCATAAATGCCTCGATACCGCACTGCGTGCTCTCGCTATACTCGTAGAATATAACATCTCTTAGAACTCTTTTATAAAGGCCGCAAGTTTTAAATATAGTAAACTCTATATAAATGATATCAAATTAATGATATCGCTTGGGTACTTATATATGATTTCTATATATATAAGTTTAATGTTGTTAAGGACAAGGCATAAAGCCACAAACATCTCTTGGTGCTCTAAGCACATTGTGTTGAGTGGTAAAAGGGCCCCTAACCACCTATGTAAGCTCTAAGGCTTAGTTATACGCAGAGGGTGCCCTCGTCCTTCTTGTTTGGGACGCTTTAGTGATAAACCAAAGCAAGTCCCATTATAAATTTTAATTTTTAAAAGATTCTTCCTTGCTAAGCATATGCAAAACAATTGTTGCAAGCTCTCTTGCAATCACTCTTCTTGTAGTAGGATAACCTTTCTTGTTTTTTACTTTGCTGTATTTCTTTTCAAACCTTGAGCCTGCAATCAATGTTGCTCTTCCAGACGTAATCGTGAATGCAAATTTTAGGAATTTATTGCACGCACTGTTTCTCACTTGATATTCTGTGCTCCCTGTCTGATAAATCCCAGGGCAAAGCCCTGAATACATGACTAACTTTTTTGCTGATTCAAACCTTTTGATGGTTCCAATCTCTGAGTAGATGACTAAAGCTAAATACGGTCCAACACCTGGGATAGTCATTAACAAGCCTGTTTTTCTTAGCTGTTTTGCTAAAACTTCTACTTGTTTGTAAACTTCTCTAAAAATTCACACCTTTGAAGGAAATTATTTCAAATTTTCAAGCCCTTCGTTTCAATTAATTATAAAAACTTATATATTACGTATAACATTCACGGGTAAAAAAAGTTCTTGGAGCGGAGCGGAAAGAATTTGGGAAATTCCTGCAAGAGATTTCTTTCTAATCGGTGGTGTAAGTAGAACTCCTCGAAGTACTTTCAGCCTTTAGCTTAATAAATATCAAACTCCATATTGAACATTCAAAATGGTGATTAAAATGATAAATAAAGATTTATATTGTGGCCTTGATATCCATAAAAATAAGTATGTAGGATGCATATTAGATAAAGAAGGTAATGAAATTCGCTCTGGCGAATTTGTGTCAACAAAAGAGGCATTGACTCAATTCCTATCTGGAATTGCCAACACAACATGCACAATTGTTATTTAAAATTGTGGCATGTGGAGATACGCTCACAAAATAATTAGTGAATTAGGTTTTAAAGTAAAGCTTTGTAATGGTACCAAGACTAAAAAGATTGTAGGTCAGAAAAAGACTGACTACAATGATGCAAAAGTTCTTGCTGATCTTGCAAGAACAAATTATCTAGATGAATTGTACATTCCTGATGAGACAATCATCAAATATAGAGATTTAACTCATCATCTAAAAAGCCTTCGTGAGATGAAAAGAATATACAAAAATAAGATCAAAGACGAATTGATTAAACAAGGAATAAAATATCAAGCTAAAATTTGGAATATTAAAGGGCATGCTTGGCTTAAATTATTAAAAATCCCTTCAATAATCCATTTATCATTTTTATTAATTATTTTAGATAACAACTTTTTCTTGTTATCCTCTGATCTCTTAACAGTATATTTTTTCTCCCAGAAAACATCGTCTAATTCAAAACAAGGCAAATTAAGTTCTTCATGAATCTTTTTAGACAAATAAGATTTCCCCGAACCTGCTGAACCAATAATAAATATTTTTTTCATCAAAAAACAAGTATAAAAATCAATATAAATATTGCGTTAAAAAAGAATTAGGATATTAAATGATTAAAAAGATAATTAAAATAAAAACTTATCTAAAATGTTTTCCCATTCCTTGACCTTTTCCTTCAGACCAACCCATCTCTTCTCTAATTGTTTCTCTCTCATCAGAACTTAGATCATCAAATTGATTTCTATGCTGACCTTTTCCTTGAGATAAACCTAATTCTTCCATGTCTGCCCTATGTTCATCTCCAAAAGCAGTAAGTTCTTCTTCACTAAAAGAATCTTCAATTAGATTTCTAAACTCTTTTCCTAACTCTCGAGAATCTTCTCTAAACTCAAAAAAAACATCTCTCATTTCTTGTCTTTGAACATCATTCAAATCAAGTTCGCTTGCAGTTAATTCTAAATCTATAAATTCTTCAACTATTTCTTTAAGTCTATCTAAATCTGAATCATCTTCAAGTAAAGCATTAATAATCTCATTCATATGCTCAATTCTTAATTCAGACATTGCGCTATGATCAGCAATTCTATCTTGCACTATCTCATCTGAGTATTGATTACTCATTTGACTATTACCACTAAATGCAAAAGCTGCAAATGGTGCTCCAAGCATTAATCCTCCTAATGCAATTGTTCCTATAATTTTTTTTTTATTATCCATTTTTTGTTTTCTCCGTTGGCTTTTCACCAATACAATAGTTAGGTCAAAATCATATATAAACAAAAAGAAGTCAAAATATATCCTATAAATATATACTTAAAATCCACATTCTTTATAAATAAATAAAAATAAAGATTAATATGATAAATAAAGCATTCGAACATGGATTTGGAGAATTCAATCCAACAATATTTGCAATAGAAACATTTACGATGTTAATTGTAATATTCTCATGTTTCTTAATATTTTATAAAACAAAAGAAATATATCAATTAACAGAACATAAAGGAATAAAATATTTCAGAAAAGGGTTCTTATTCTTTGGATTTGGATTTACAATAAAATTATTAACCAACCTTCTAAGACCTGAAATAATTAATTGGGAAGTTATAGATAGAAGAGTAGCTTTTGGGATATTTGTTCTATTTCAATTAATTTCAATATTCTATTTACTCTCAAGCCTGTATTCAAAGAAAATAAAAGAATACTATATTTACTTAATTACATCTATTATATTCCTATTATCACTATTCCTTCAAACTCCTAAACTAATGGGATTATATGGTTTTACATTAATAACTATACTAGGAATTACAAGTTATATTAGATTTAAGAAATCAAAGAAAAAATTACTATCACAAATATATATAATCTATATCTTATTATTTGGATTTTGGATATTCATGATGATTAGTCAAACAATAGGTAGACTTTTAGATATTCAAAGAGTCTATGGCTCAATTTTTATTGCAATATTTTTTATGTATATATTGTATAGAGTACTAAAGAGACTAAAGGTTTAAACAATGGCTAAAAGAGACAGACTTGAGGTAATATTTGATATTTTAAAGATAATAAGAGAAAATAATAATTCAATTAAACCCACTCCTCTTCTAAGATACTCTAACCTTTCTTTTAATAGTTATAATGAATATCACTCAGAACTTCTAAAAAAGAAATTCATACAAGAATTAGAAGACAAAAAAGGTAAAAAATATATTACTTTAACAGATAAAGGATTTAACTACTTAGACAAATATAAATTAATCAAAGGATTCATAAGTGACTTTGAACTATAAATTAATATTAATTAACTAAATCAAACTAAAAACTATGTTAGGGTTCATATATAAATAGAATCAAAAATATAAATATATTATGGTTAAAAAAATAATCTCCATAATTATGTTTATATTATTAATTTTTAGTATAAATCTCTCTTTTGCATCAGACACAATTGGACCTAACATACAAATTGTGAAAAATGAAATAACTCCTGAACCAGTTGAACCAGGAAATGATATAACTCTAAAAGTTATGATTACAAATTCTGGAGATGAAATCGCAGAAAATGTTAATATTAATCCTGAAATAGATTCACCATTTTATTTTAAGAAAAGTGATTTAAATGAACAAAACATTGCAATTTGTGGTGGTTGTTCATATGATGCTACTTATTACTTATCTGTAAATTCAGATACAATTAGTGGAACTTACCCTATTAATTTTAATGTTGAATACGGATATGGTTTAATTAAAGAAGAAACTATTTTTGTAAAAGTAATTGGTGTTCCTGATATTATAATTGATTATGATGCTGAAAATATACATTACCCTGAAGAAAATTTTGAATTAAATTTAATTTTAGATAATATTGGTACAGGTAATGCAAGAAACATAAAAGTAACTTCTCTTTCTACTGATTTTTTATTAACAGGCTCACAAACAAAAATTCTAGATTTATTAAATGCTAATAATGAAAATGAATTAAGTTTAAATTTTCAAGCAAGTTCAAATTTAGATTCAGGCCTATATAAATTACCATTTAAAATAACTTACTTAGATGAATTAGGAGATGATTTTACAAAAGAATATGATCTCTCAATCAATATTAAGGATTCTGCTAAAATCACTCTTCAAAATTTAAAAGTTGAAGATTACCAAACTAAAGTCTTTGATGAGATTATCATTTCAGGAATTATTGAAAATAATGGGAATGGAAAAGCAGAAAATGTTTATGCATACATTGAAACAGAACTAGATGGATACAAGAAATCTTTTGTTGGAAGCTTGAAATCTGACGAAGATTCTCCAATACTTTTTAAATTAAAATCATCCAAAAACGGAGATTTCCCAATCAAACTTATTATTAGTTATAAGGATGATAAAGGAATCCATTTATTAGAAGAAAATATTGAAGTTAAAGTTACAAAGCCAGTAAATGTAGTATATAGTATAATTGGAATTGTTTTATTACTAATACTAATTATTTCAGTTAGACGCATCACGAAAAAGAAAGAAAAATAAAAATGAAAAAGATTGATTTACATTCAATAAAAACAACTTTTTTTCTCGCATGGAAAAATATTGTCGCAAGTAAAAAAACACTTCTTGTAATTACGCTAGTATTATCTCTTAGTTTTTTAAGTATCACATTTTTTGCAGCAATTATTGATGGTTTAGGGTATTCATTTGAAGAAAAATCAATTAACACAATCACAGGTCACTTAACTATTGAACCTAATGATGATGAAGCATATATTGAAAATCCTGATGAAATACTAAAAAAAATAAGACGACTTGATGGAGTTTATGCAACTTCAAGAATAGAAAAAGGAGTTTCAATATCGGATTCTGAAGTCGTCACGAGTGGCCAAGCACTTTTTGTTGATATCAATGATGAAGACACTGTCTCAATTTTTTCAGAAACTATAATCGAAGGAATAAGGCTTACTAAAAATGTTGAAGGTGAAATTATACTTGGTTCAGATTTAGTTAAAAAATATGCAGCAGAAGATGATAATAAAAAAAGAATAGATGTAAATGTTGGTGATAAAATTACTCTTCAATTCAATAATGGAGTTTCTAAAGAATTTAAAATTAGAGGAATTTATCAAACAAAATCTGCATTTAGTGATGGTTATATTTTAATGAATAAACAAGAATATGAAGCAATTTATAATGAAGAAGCAAATATAGCATCATCAATTTTAGTAAAATTGCCAAAGAGAGGTCTTGAAGAAGAATATAAATATAAATTTATTGAATTAGGTATTAACAAACAAATAAATTCATGGGAAACTAAAATTAGTAAAATTAAACAATTTACATCATCTCTTGAAATTACAAATAAAATTACTGGTGCAATTGGTCTACTTACAACTTTTGCAACAATTTATATTATTATATTTATCAATGTTATGACAAAAAGAAAACAAATAGGAATATTAAAAGCAATTGGAATTAAAAAGAATATTATACTTGGTTCATATATAATTCAATCATTAGTTTATGCAATACTAGGAGTTCTAGTTGGTCTTGTAATTATTAAAATAATGATGCTTTATTTTGCTTCAAATCCAATGAAAATGCCAATAGGAGATGTTTATCCAGTTATTGAATTATCTAAATTAATGACTGCATCATTTTCAATTATTGTAGCATCTCTTGCAGCTGGTTACTTTCCATCCAAAAAAGCAACAGAAGATAATATTTTAGAAGCAATATTTGGTGGCTAAAAATGAAAATGAAATTAAAACTAAAACAATGGCTTGAGCTTGAAAAGCGAAACCATAACACAAACTTTGTGAAGTTAGAAGTGATATTTGGAGGTTAAAATGGATAAGAAAATAATAATAATTGATGCTAAAAATTTAGAAAAAATTTATGACAATGGTAAAATAAAAACTACAGCTCTAAAAAATGTTAGTTTAGAAATTCGAGAAGGTGAATTTGTTGCAATAATGGGTCCATCAGGAAGTGGAAAATCAACAATACTTCATCAATTAGGATTACTTGACAATCCAACAAATGGTGAATTAATAGTTGATTCAGAAAATGTTTTAAAATTAAATGAAGAACAAAGAACCAGATTTCGTTTAGAAAAATTAGGTTATGTCTTCCAATCATATAATTTGATTCCTGAACTTAATGCTATTGAAAATGTTTACATAACTGCTATGGCAGTAGGTATTGAGAAAAATGAATATATCAAACTTGCTTTAGAAGTTTTAAAAAATGTTGGTCTTGAAGATAGAGGATACCATTTTCCTTCTGAACTCTCAGGTGGACAACAACAAAGAGTATCAATTGCAAGAGCTTTACTAAATAAACCAAAAATATTATTTGCAGATGAACCAACAGCAAATTTAGATAGAGACTCATCAGATAACATTGTTAATTTATTTAAAAAATTAAACAAAGACTTTGGACAAACAATTGTAATGGTAACTCATGAACTTGAAGAAGGAGAAAAAGCAGATAGAATTATATGGGTTAAAGATGGATTAATAAATAAGAAAAATCAAAAATGATTTTTGAAATCTATTATACAAACAATAATAGATAAAGATAAAGATATAAACAAATAAAATTACATAATAAATAGAAATGGAAAAAAATAATTTAAAGTACATTAAACTTCAAGTTGAAATTCCCGAAAATATTTGGATTCATAAAATTAGTAAAGATTTTTCTAATGAAATAATTACTCTAAATTACTCTAGTGCACTATCAAAAACAGAAAGACAAGTTTTTTTGTCAACAATATCCAAAAAAAATATTAAAGAAATATATTCTAAATTACAAAAAGAAAAACAAGTAAGTGAATTAGAAATATTTGGTGAAATTATAATTCTGAAATTTAATCTTTATTTTCTTCAAAAAATAATTCACCATAAATTAACAATTATTTTTCCAGTAACAATTCATAATGGATATGGAACAATTGAAGTTTTTGCC
>JAQICV010000010.1 GCA_027858315.1 Candidatus Woesearchaeota archaeon | reverse complement strand
ATCTTATTTAATTCTTGACGAAAAGAATTCTCGTGAGGACTTATTTGTTTTTGTACAAGTTTACGAATCATAATAATTAAAGAAATTTGAACTTTATAAATCTACTTCGGATAAAGCCGTATAAAAGAAATATTTATAAATCAAAACCATTTCTTTTTTAATATACTAATGAGACCTTAGCTCAGTTGGTAGAGCACTACCCTGAAGAGGTAGGTGTCCCCGGTTCAAGTCCGGGAGGTCTCATTTATTTTTTGGGTATTCTTATAACTGGTCAAAATTGGACTTTTTTTTACGCTTTGAGCATTAATTCTTAGTTTATGTCATGTATTTAAAAAATGGATGTATAAAAAATTTATCTCCAGAGTTGTCAACATAAAATCTTAATTTTAAATTTGATAAAATAATTTGTGTAGTTTCCTTATCTTCTTCGATTAATTGCATTATCTTGCTTATTTTAACTGGCTTCTTCTCTTCATTTAAATATTGTAATATATCAATAGATTTAGAAATATAATCGCTCCCCACAATATAAGGATATAAGGCTTCAATCATAGTAAGATATAAAATAGTTATGATAAATAAAAACCAAAAAATTGGGAATTCTCCTTGAGTTAACACATATATTGGTAATAAATAAAATGTTATTCTAGATGCTGCAAAGATTTTCAAAAAATCAGTAATTTTTTCTTTAGACTCGTTTAATATAAAACTGGTACCTCTCATTAATACAAATAATAAAGCACTTAGAATCCAGAATATAACACTTATAATTTTAATATAGTTATTTGGGACTATAAAAATTAGATAACCTAAAGCTGCAATTTCAGCAAATAAACCTATAAAAACTCCAATTTTAAATCTAAAGAGATATTCTTTAGAGTCTTTATATAAACTAGGTAATTGTTTTATATACATTTCAATAGACATCTTACCAAAATAACCTACAACAATATATCCAATATATAATATATTTGTTATTGTGAAAGATATTGTAATTATGAAGTTTGCTAAACTTTCATTGTTTAAGTAATATTGTAATGTTGAAAATACTAATAATATTACTAACCAACCAATTATTTTTTTAAAATTATATTCTAATGGAGCTGAAAATATATTTCCCATAAAACTTACGAAAAATCCCATAAAAAATATTGATAATAAAAATAAGAATATTTCAAGTCCAAAAGAAAAATATGTTGCAGTTATAGCTCCAAGTAATCCATATTTTAAACTTACTCTATTCTTATATAAATTAGACATAAATATCTCAAATCTCTATTTTTTAAATATCTTGGTATTTTTATCTTTTGCTAAATTCCATAATGTAGTGTATGAAATCGAAAGTTTTATAGTATTCAAAGTTTATAAATTTAATAATGAAAGCAGTAGATGTACAATTCATGGATTTAATAAAGCAAGATATACAATTTAAAACTCCTATATATCAAAGAGTTTATGATTGGAGATATGAACATTGTGAAGCATTATTTAAAGATATAAAATCTTTATTAGATAATAAAAATAATCAGATTCACTTTATGGGATCAGTTGTATATATTACTGAAAAAGAACAAAATGCCAGTGGAACAAAAGAATATTTGCTTATTGATGGTCAGCAAAGAATTACTACGTTTACACTAATTTTTTTACTATTAGAAAATCTTGTCAAAGAAGATAAAAATATTGCATTGTCTGAAAAAATTAGAAATACATGTTTAATAAATCAATATTCAAGTTTAGATAATAAAAGTAAGTTAGTATTAACAAGAAGAGATAATACAATATTGCAAAAATTAATTAATAGTGATTCTCTAGAACAAGAAGAAAAATCTTCGAATTTATATAATAATTATTCTTTTTTAAAAAGTAAATTTTATGAACTATCTCAAATATATTCTTTACAAGAAATTTTTGATATATTAAGCAAATTAATGATTGTTGATGTGAGTTTAAAACAAGGTATGGATGACCCACAACAAATATTTGAAAGTTTAAATGCTACTGGAAAAGAATTAACAAGTGGAGACTTAATTAGAAATTTTATATTAATGAATTTAACAAATGAACTTCAAAATAGAATCTATAATAATTATTGGTACCCTATGGAACAAATATTAGAAGATGATTTGTCAGATTTTATTAAAGATTATTTGTATATGAAAAAAGGAGTTTCTACTAATATTAAAGATAAAGAATTATATGATGATTTTAAAAATTATTTTTATAAAAACTATACACATAAAGAAATAGAAGAAGTTGGTTTAGAATTGTTAAAATATTCTAGATATTATGATATTATATCTGAAGAAAAAGATGAAAATGAGAATGTTAATAAAGCTTTAAAAGACTTGAATAGTTTAGAATATGATAGTTACTATCCTTTACTATTAAGAATTTTTGATGAATATAAATTAAATAAATTAAAATCAGATGATCTTATTGATATTATTAAAGCTATAGAGTCGTTCTTATTTAGAAGAAGCATATGTCAAGTTCCTACTAATTCATTAAATCCTATCTTTAGAACAATGATTGGAAAACTTGATTTTAAAGAATTAAAAAACTCATTAATTGACAATTTAAAAGAAGGAGAAGATAATAAAAGATGGCCAGATAATAAGGAATTTAGTGAAAGTTTGAAATTTAGCAAATTATATGGAACATCAGCCCCATTAAAGATTCTTTTAATAGAATTAGAAAAATATGAAAATAAAGAAGCTAATAAGGATTTTAGTTCACTCTCAATAGAACATATTTTACCACAAACATCAGGAGATCCAGAAAAATTATCTAAAAATTGGAAAATAATGTTAGGAGATAACTATAAAGAAATCAGGAATGAATGGATTAATAAACTAGGGAATTTAACTTTAACAGGATATAATTCAGAATTATCCAGTAAAGATTTTGTAGAAAAAAAGAAATTATTCATAGAAAGTGGATTAAGACTCAATAAAAAAGTTGCAGATTATGAAGCTTGGAATGAAGACTCAATAAAAGATAGAGCTGATAAATTGATTAAAACTACTCTCAAAAGATGGGACTTTTTTGAATAATTTTATTTCTTTCATATTATTAATCTAAAGTTTTATATTTATATTCTTTATGAAGTTAAGTAAAACTAAATCCAGTTATAACTAATATTTATAAATCAGCTAATTTCATTTTCTATTAGAATGGCAGATAAGCTAGATTTTGATAAAGATTTATGGAAAGTTGCAGACAAACTTAGAGGTAAAATTGAGGCTTCAGAGTATAAACATATTGTATTTGGAATGATTTTCTTAAAATATGTTTCTGATTCTTATGAACATAGAGTTGAAGAATTAAAAGATAAATACAAAGATGATCAAGAACTTGATTTGATTTTAGAAGACAAGGATTATTATGATGGAAGTTTTTATCTTCCTAAAAAAGCTACTTGGAAATATCTTTCATCTAAGACTGAAGACCCAACCCTTCCAACTCTTTTAGATGATGCTATGATTATGATTGAAGAGAATAATAAAACCTTGAATGGAATTACTCCTAAAGTTTATGTGAGAAGTGGTTTAAATTATGAAACATTAGGACAAATTATTCATTTATTTTCAAAGTTAGAATTATATGATAATGGGAATGGAGAGAAAAAAGAGAAAGATATTTTTGGAAGAGTTTATGAATATTTCTTAATGAAATTTGCTCTAACTGAAGGAAGAAGAGGTGGAGAATTCTTTACTCCTCAAAGTATAGTTAAGCTTTTAGTTGAGATTCTTGAACCATACAAAGGACTTATTTATGATCCTGCATGTGGTTCAGGGGGAATGTTTGTTCAAAGTCTTAAATTTATTGAAAAACATCATGGTAAAAAAGAAGATATTTCTATTCATGGACAGGAAGCCGTTAGAACAACTTTTAATATTTGTAAGATGAATCTTGCAATTAGACATTTGGAAGGGCATATTGAATTAGAAGATACACTAAATGAAGATCAATTTCCTAATAAACAATTTGATTATATTATTGCAAATCCACCTTTTAATTTGAGGGAATGGAAAAAAGCAAATACTGACAATGATTCTAGGTGGCAATTTGGAACTGTGAATTCAAGGAATATTGATAATGTTAATGCAAACTATTATTGGATTCAACACATGTATTCTCATCTGAAATCGAGTGGAAGAGCAGGATTTGTTTTATCAAATGGTTCATTAAGTGATGGTGGGCAAGAGAGAGAAGTTAGAAAAAAATTAGTTTTAGCTGATGCAGTAGATGTTATTGTTGCATTACCTACTCAATTATTTTTTACAACTCAAATCCCTGCTTCTTTATGGTTTTTAGTTAAAAATAAAGAGTATAGAGAAAGTAAAACTTTATTTATAGATGCACGAAAGTTAGGTTCAAATATTTCAAGAAATCAAGTTGAGTTTTCTGGTGATGACATGAAAAAAATTACCGATAAAGTTAGAGCATTTAGGGGAGAAGAAGGAGTTTATGAGGATGAAAAAGGATTTTGTAAAGTTGGTGACTTTAATGAAATTGAAAAGAAAGGTTTTAATTTGAATCCTGGAAGATATGTTGGAGTTGCACCTGAAGATGAAATATCTAAAGAAGATTTTGAAAAAGAATTAAATGCTTTAATTTTGGATTTAAAAAACGAATTGAAAAAATCTGAAGATATTGATAAAAGGTTAAAAAATAATTTGGGTGAGCTAGGATATGAAATTTAGATCTGAAGAAGAATTTTTTGAACATGATGATTTTGGATTAATTCCGAATGATTGGAAAGTTGATAAATTATTTAATTTAGCTTTAAATTGTGATTCAAAAAGAGTGCCTTTATCTTCAGCAATTAGAAAAAAAAAGCAAGGCAATTTTAGATATTATGGAGCTTCAGGAGTGATTGATTATATAGATGAATTTATTTTTGAGGGGAGTTATTTATTAATTTCTGAAGATGGAGAAAATTTAAGATCAAGAAAAGCTCCTATTGCTTTTTTAGCATCAGGTCAATTTTGGGTTAATAATCATGCTCATGTTCTAAATCATGAAAATTTTAAAAGACTATTATATTTAAAATATTGGTTTGCTAATAATAATATTTCTAGTTATTTATCAGGTTCAGCTCAACCTAAATTATCTCAAGAAAATTTAAATTCTATATTACTTTTAATACCTGAAAAAAATGAGGAAGAAGAAAAAATAGTAGATATTCTTTCAAGTATTGATGATAAAATTGAAAATTTAGATACTCAAAACAAATTACTTGAAAATTTAGGAATAAAATTATTTGAAAAATATTTTATTAGATTTGAAGATTTTAAAGGTGAATTGATTTGGAATGATGAATTAGAAAAAGATGTTCCTAAAAATTGGAAAGTTGTTCAATTAAGTAAATTTATTAAATTTCAAAAAGGTAAGAAACCTTCTGAAGTTTTCGAGAAATATTCTGAAAGTTTAGTAAAGCAAATTTTAATAGAAACATTAGATGGAAATACTTCATTTTATGTTAAGCTTAAAGGTTTAGTGATTTCTGACAAATATGATTTAATTATGGTTATGGATGGAGCAAGTTCAGGTAGATTGGAGATTGGTTTTGAAGGTGCAATTGGTTCAACTCTTGCAAAAATTGAAATTAATGGCATTAGTAATTTCTATATATATTATTTTATACTTTCTTTTGTAGATGAAATTAAAAATAATACAACAGGTTCTGCTATTCCACATACAGATAAAAGTTTTATTTTATCCAGATATATGGTAGAACCTGAAAAAGAGTTAATTGATTTATTTGATAAAAAAGTAAAAGAAGTTTTAGATAAAATTTTTGAAAATAAAAAACAAATTGAAACTTTAACTAAACTTAGGGATAAATTATTACCAATGTTAATTTCAGGGAGAATTAAACTATAAATGAATTATATAAAAAAAGAACAATTATCACTAATTTAAAATAAATCCATTTTAAACAATCTTCCGTTATTTCCTTCATCGGATAATTTACAAATAATTTCTGACTCATTAAAATAGATTAAATTATCATTTTCATCTCTAGGTAAATCAGAATCAATAGCGGTTAAGATATACTGGATGTTATATGTTTTACAATATTCCTTAACTAAGTCTAAATAAATTATTTTTTTCCTAGGATCAACTGCTTCTAATATACCATCATGATATACAAATCTAAAATATGAATTATTTGAATATTCTATTAAAATTGCTAAATCAAATGCAGCACAAAGTAATTTCTTATGTGTAAAACCTTCAGATTCACTTGTTGGTTCTATTTTCTCACCAGAAATTTTGTAAAAATCAGCAACAAATTCAACATTACCTTCACCATTAATTCTTAAATGTAATAAAGCTTGTTTAAATAAAACACTTTTAATAATTTTTGTAAATCTTTCTTTTACTCTTTCAGCAATTTCTGTACCTTGATTAATACACCGTTCTATTTGCTTTTCAACTGTTTCTAATTCCTTTTCTTTTTGTTCAATTTCATTTTCTATTGCTATAACTTTATTTAAATTTTCTAGTTGATTTTTAAAACCTTGAATCTCACCTTCTGTCTTTGATAGTTCCTTTTGATATTCTTTAAATTTATCAAAACTATCTTTTTTCCTTAAAGTTTCAAGATTTTTTTCCCTAATCATGTTTAGATTTTTTAACTTTGTTAAAACACTCTCTTTCTCAAGATTTAATTCATTTAATCTTTTTTTCAAATCTTTCTGTCTTTGAGTTAATATTTGTTTATTAAACTCTAATAAATCCTCATATTCTTTTATAATCTTTTCATTAAATGATATTTCAACCTCTTCAAATGTTTTTTTAATTCTCTCAAGATCAAAATTAATTTTTCTATCTAAAGAATCGTTTATTTTTTCAATATCATATTTAATATTATATAATTGGTTGTTAAATTCAGATATTTCTTTTTCGACTTTTTCGACCAAGTTAGTATTAATACTTACTTCTCTTTCATGAAAATCAAATTTATCAATTTTTGAGGAAATTTCTTTTATCTCCGATTCTTTAAATTTAATTAAACTTTGCAATTTATCATAATCTTCTCGCTTATTATATAATTTTTCTTCAATACCTTTTTTAAAATTTTCAAGTTTTTCTTTATCTTTTTCAAGTTCATATTTCTCACTAATTAATTTATCATTAAAACCTAATAATCTACCCAAATATGGTTTCCACTCTTTATGTTCTCCTGATTGGAATTTTGAAATTTGAAAAACATCTTGATAATCTTTTTGAGTTCTCAAAAAATAACCAATACCTTTTCTAAAAGACCATTCAGAGCAAACATCAAATCCTAGATATAAATCTAATTTTTCAATAGCTTTTAAAAAAGGTTCATTATTAATACTCCATTCACTATCGTTTAAATTACTAAAATTTTGATATTTATCATCATGTAATTTAAAACTTATTTTTGAACTTCTTTCAACGCTTCTTTTAATTGTTAAATACTTACCATTGTTTAATTTAATTTCTAAAAAAAATTCAAACTCTCTAAATAAATCATAATGCTTTTTCAAAAAATGCGAGGTCAATGTTTTTTTTAATAACATGAAATCAATTAATTCTATCAATAAAGATTTACCCAAATTATGTGAATCTTTTGTTTTATCTTTTGGGTGTTTAATTTCAGCAAAAACGACATTAAAGCCATCATTAAACTGAATTGAATTAAAAATTTCTTCTTTGTTTGAATATATTCTACTTAATTTCATTTTTCTATATATATAATTGAATCTTTTTTAATATCATATTCAACTTTTCCCATTAAAAATAAAATATTTAATGAATCGATAAATACATATCTTGCTTTTCTTCCTAAAATACTTTCTAGATACTTTAAAGTGAAGTCATAACTTACAATTTTATTTTTTTTAAATAACTCTATTAAGACCGAAGTAACTCTAATAGTAGAAAGTTCTAAATTCATATGCTTTTGAGGTATTAACATTTTTCTTCCTCCATAACTGGAGATTTTCCAATATCACAATTAATATACATATAATGTAAAAACAATCTAATTAAACTTCTTTTTTTTATTTCGGGCATTTTTGATAAAATTTCATCATATAAAACATCAAAATTTTCTTCAAAAAACTTTACATTTTTTAATTTAGTAAATATTTTTTCTTGAAATTCCGATGAAACCTCTTTATACATCTCATTGTATTCTTCATTGATTGGATCTTGCAAAAATAAATCGATTTCATCAAATCTCAGATTGGATGATTTTAAAATGACTTCTTTATAGAAATCATTAGACATATTATTAATTTCATTTTTTTTCTCAATATCAAAAGCTTTAATCCTATTAACAAATTCAGGATTTACAATGTGATTAGTATTTTTTTCAAATTCATAAATTAATGATTTTAAATCTTCAGGATTTATTCTTAAAGGTTCTCTATACTTATTAAGATTATATCTACTAATCAAAGAGTCATCCATATATGAATTTAAATTTTCTAAACCCATAATATATACTTCTTTTACCCCAGTTTTTTCTTTAATATTATCAATTAATTTTTGATTCCCAATCCCTGGCAATTTTCTATTAGTAAACATCAAATAATAATCTAAATTACCTTCTTGAACTAAAGATTTAATTTTTGGAATCTCTTCATCTATAATTTTTATAAAATTAGAATCACTACAACTTGCGTTTAATTTTCCTGTTTTTTTTGCTTGAATAACAAATTTTCCTTCATAACCATTAAAATTTTTGGCAATTCCATGAAAAATACCATCTCTTCCTCCATCTTTTCCTTCGGAAAAAGAGATTGTCGCCATCCCTAAAATAGATCTACAAATATCATTAACCATTGATTCAAATTCTTCTCTCGATAAATCAATGAAGTGAAAAGTATTCATATATATAAGAATTAAAAAATTAGTTTATAAATTTTACTTTATCTTTGTTAGTAAATAAGACTAAAAATTCAAATGAAATATAAAATGTTTCAAAAAATAACTAATCTTTCTTTTAGATAGTAGCTTCAATTTTCCAGATTTTTGGGCAAGAACTTTTTTCTGATAATGTATAAAGCATATATATTTATAAATAAATAATGTGCAAGTAATCTTATGAGTGAGTATTCATCTGTAGAAAAACCAGGCATTGAAGTATTTGAGGAATTGGAATATACCTATATTCATGGAAATACTCATATAAAAGATGGTTTAAGAAAATCTGAGGATGTAATATTGGAACCTTATTTTTTAGAAGCTTTAAAAAGAATTAATCCTGAAGTTCCAGAATCAATTTTAAAGCAAGTTCTTTCAGATTTAAAATATTTAGATGGTGGAACAATTTTTGGAAAAAATAAAGAGTTTCATAGAATTTTAAGAGAAGGGATCACTAAGGAATTTAAAAATACTAAAGGAGAGTTAGATGCTAAACAAATTATTTTAATTGATTTTAAAAATAAAAATAATAACAATTATATTGTATCTAACCAAGTAACGATAAAAGAGCAAAATAAAGACCCAATAAGAACCGACTTAGTAGTTTATATTAATGGCTTACCTATCGGTCTGGTTGAATTTAAAGATCCAGAAGATATTGAAGCTACAGTTAAAGTAGCTTATAATCAAATCCAAGGATATCAAAAAGATTATCCACAACTTTTCTTTTATAATGTTGTAAATGTAATCTCAGATGGTGCAACAGCAAAGGTTGGTTCTTTAACGGCGGATTATTCAAGATTTACAGTTTGGAAATCTTTAAGAATGAAATATCCTGATGGCTATGATGAACAAGAAATTTTAATTAGAGAAATTTTTTCTAAAGATATGATTATTGATATTTTAGATAATTTAGATAATTTTGTTTTATTTGAAGATAATTCTAAAATTGTTGCAACATATTATCAAATAGATGCAGTAAATGAAGCTATAATTAGAACCAAAAAATCTAAAGATGGTAGAGTAGGAGTAATCTGACATACTCAAGGTGCTGGAAAAAGTTTTGTTATGGTTTTCTATGCAAAAAAGTTAAAAAAGAAGAAAGTCTCAACGCCCCAACGATTTTAATTGTTACAGATAGAGAAGATTTAGATGAACAAATTACAAACAATTTTCAAGATACGGGAATGAAATTTTCACATAGGATGGAAAGTATTAAAGATTTAAAAAAACATTTAAGTCAAAGCAAACAAGGTGGAATTTTTTTTACAACTATTCAAAAGTTTCAATTGTTAGAAAAAGAGAAAGCTGAAAAAAAGAAATTTTCTATGTTGAATGATAGAAGTAATATCATTATTTTAGTTGATGAAGCTCATAGAACTCAATATAATAATATGGCTAGAAATCTTGCAAGAGCTTTACCAAAGGCTAAAAGAATTGGATTTACTGGAACTCCAATTGAAATTAATGAAGAAAGAAATACTAGAACAGTATTTGGTCCATTTATTAGTGAGTATACAATTAAACAAGCTGAGGAAGATAAAGTAGTGGTACCAATTTGGTATGACCCTAGAAAACCAAAAGATTTAGAATTAAATATTGAAGAACTTTCAAAAGAAGTAGAAAAATATGTTAAAGATCATACTCCTGAAGCTCAAGAAAATTTTAAGAGAAAATGGAGTAAGATTGATGTGATTTTATCTGACGATAAATTTATTCAAAAAACCGCCGATGATATTGTAAAACATTTTAATGAAAGATATATGAAAGGAAAAGCCATGCTTGTTACAGCTACAAGAGAAATAGCTGTAAAATACAAAGAATACCTTGATAATTTACCAAATGCTCCAAAAACTGGAATTGCAATATCAAAAGGTAATTCCAAAGATCCACAAAAGAAAAAAATTGAAGATGATTGGGAATCCAAAGGTTATTTTAAAGATAAAGAACAAATGAAAGATTTGAGAAAAAACTTTAAAAAAATTGATGAAGAACCTCAATTATTAATTGTTTGTGATATGCTTTTAACAGGTTATAGTGCTTCATGTCTTACAACAATGTATTTTTTAAAACCTATGAAAACTCATAATTTACTTCAAGCAATAGCTAGAGTAAATAGAGTTTATAAAAATAAACCTGCCGGAATTCTCGTTGACTATATTAGTATTGGTGATAAAATTGCTGAAGCAGTAAAAATTTATTCAGGAAAACTTGAAAATGTTATGTTAAATATTAATCAAGCAGTAGATTTATTTCAAAGTAAGTTCAGATTTATTTTCAATAAATATGGAATTCCGAAATCAGACGAATTTAATAACAAATCCGCATTAGAGCTTAGAAGAATTAGGAATATTGTTTTAAAAAATATTACTGCATCAGATGATAACAAGAAATTATTTTTAAAAGAGACATTAGAATTAAAGAAATTATTTGCTATCGTTTCTCCAAGAGAAGAATCTCTCGAAGTTGAAGAAGAAGTAATGTATATACTAGGAATTAGAAATGAAATTGTAAAAAAACTTTCAAATGATAAAGATGTTGTAGAGATTGATAAAGATTTGATGAGAGATCTTGTTTCAAAGCATCTGGAAGTTGGAGATATTGAACATCTTTTAGATTATAGTAGCAAGAAAATTTCAGTATTTTCGGAGGATTTTATTGAAAGTTTAAGAAATTTTGAAGGTAAAAATTTACAAGTTGAAATATTAAAAAAAATCTTAAATGATCAAATTCAAATTAAATTAAATAAAAATATTGTAAAACAACAAAAATTTAAAGATAGATTAACTAAACTAATGAAGGATTATAAAGCTAGATATGTGACTGTAGAAGATTTAATTAAACATTTAATTGATATGGGTAAAGAATTAGATGAAAACCCACATAGACATGTTCAATTAGGGTTGTCTGAGGATGAATTAACATTTTATGATATATTCAAAGAGGAAGAAAAAAATGCTTTAGATGATGATAAAATTAAAGCTATTGTAAAAGATTTAGTTACTTATTTATCTAAAGCAACACAAAGAATTAATTGGACAAATGAAGATGATTTCAAGAAAAAAATTAGAGCTAAAGTCAAAGATTTATTAGCTACTCATGGATTCAAAAGAAGTGAAGCAGAACCAATAATTGTTACGATCATGAAGCAAACAACAAAGCTTTATGCTTCTGAGTTCTAAATTATTCTTAATCTTTTAATCCCAAAATCTTAATCTGTATAACCTGTCTAAACTCTATTTGTCTAACCCTGTCAAACCTTGTCAATCCCAAACCTTAATCCCATTTAATCTCTCTTGTACATGTTTTTTAATCTCAAAAGATCGTTCAGAGTCTACATTTTGCTTTAAATGATGCAAAGAACCCTTAGAAAACCCTAACTCAACCCACTGTTTATAGGTAATTTTCTTAATCTTTTCTCTTACATCATCAGAATCTACTCTGTCAAACCCAAAATCAGGTGTGTTAAAGTCTAATTTAATCCTATTTCCTTGTAAAAACTGCGATAAATCCCTTACTTTTAGCATTAAATGGTAACTCATAGTAATCATCTTACTCTCATACTTAATCTTTTTGTTAAACCCTTTGTTAATCCCTTCAATTAATTTCTTAGCACCAGTTGGTCTTAACCTTAAAGCATAGCTTTCTGTCCTAATAAAATCACTTTTCTTGAAAACATTAGCTTCAAGTAACTCAATTACTATCTTATCTACTAAAAATCTAAACAATTCTTGAAAATCATAAGCCAAACTGTTCTTTCCTATAGTCATATTATGCAAGAATCCTACATGATAGTCTAGACCTGATGCATTGATACATCTCAAACATTCAACTTCAAGTAATGAATATCCATAATTTAACAAACAATTAACTTGATCTGATGCTCCCATAGGTCTTACAGTGTTAACTCTTGATTGAAATTCATACTTAGGAGACATGATTTTAGCAAATTCTTTCCAATACCAAGAAGCAACTAATCCTTCAATATGCATTATCTCCTTTATTGATGAAGCATTCTCTAATTGCTTCTTTTCTCTTTCAATATTTAATGTTATTTCAGGATGTCTTAATTTAATCCAATCAACTAACTCTTCTGTCCTCTTAAACTTAGTTTTAATGAACTCCTTAGCGATTCTTAGCCTTAATTCTTCGTTTTCATATGCTCTGTATTGTAAAAACTTAGTTTTGACTTGTACGCTCTCTGGTGGAAGCATATTTGTTAATAGTTTTCCATCCCAATCAAGAATAGTTATCTGTACATTATGTTTGATTAACCATCTGATTGCATCAATTGATATATTCCCACTACTACCATATACTACAATAGTATCGTATTCAATTCTTTTTGGTAGAAATATATACTCTTGCGGTTTCTCATCTAAAGAGTAAATCCCTTCTCTAATAATTAATTTGGCATTGTCAACCCGAATAGATATTCCATGTCCGTTTAATATTAGTAATTTCATAGTCTATCACCTCATTCATAATAGTAATCAACAATATCAGTCAATGGAATTTTAATTTCAGGATAAAATAGCAAAAAATAGATATTAAGAAAATTAACAAACTTATTCTTAGAAAACATCGAATTAATCCTCTTAACTTTTTGAGTCCTTATTTTTTCAATATTAGTTAATAATTTTTGTTTGTAGTCATCAAATATTAATTCATCTGTTAATCTTTCTTTTTTCAACTTTTTAAATAAACTTTTATCTTTTTCAAGATCTTTTTTATCACCTGTTTTTATTTCTTTAGTCTCAAAACTTTCATATAGTATTCTATGTTGTTTAGTATTTTTTATTCTTGTAATTTCAATATTTATTTTATTATTTATTTTTTTATATATAGTATGTAAAAAGAATTTTTTATTTATAAAACAACCTGTAATAGAAATAATAATTACACCTAATTCTATTTTTGGGATAATTTTTGTGAGATTATTGTTGGTTTTTATAAAGTATTAAATGATTTGTTCTCCTTTTTTTCTTTTTTCTTAAAGTATGGACATACTTAAAACTACTTTAAGGTAACTTGTAATATTTATAAACTATTTATTTATTATTATAGTATGAAATCTAAAAATTTAATAAAAAGGTTATGTGTAGTATTAATTCTACTAATTATACCTTTGTCAATAAGTGCAATTGATATGTCTCAAAATCCAGATATATATTTTAATCCAGATGTATCATTTAAATTAATACAAAATTCTCAAAATATTGAAGAAAATAATTTTAATTCATTAGATGATATTTATTATCATTTATCTATTCTTGAAAATACTGGAAAGTTAAGTGAATTAACAAATGATGAAATAACTTTTTTTAAATTTAAAGTTCAAGATCTTCAAAATGTTGATGGTGGGTTTGGAGATTGGAATAGAGATAGATCTAAAGCTGGTTCAACAAGATTGGCACTAGATACTTTAAAATTATTAAATGCAGACCTAGAAATAAAACTATGGTTATTGATTTTTTAAATAAACTTCAAGTTTTGAATTTAACTTATGGAAATTATGGTTTTAGATCTTCAATTAAAGAGACTGATGCTGATGTTTCAAGTACTTATAATGTAGTATATTCATTAAATTTATTAAACTCTCCAGTTCCTAATAAAAATGGAGTTATTGTATATTTAAAAGATCACCAGAATTTTGATGGAGGTTTTGGTCTTCAAACAAATAGAAAAGCTGAGATTTTTTGGACTTCAACATTAATGCATACAAGAAGAGGTTTGGCGGCATTAGATTTATTAGGAGATATTCCGGATTTTTATGAAGAGGCTATAAATTTTATTAAAAAACAACAATCTGTAAATAGGGCTTTTTCAGATAGTGTAGGAGATACTCCTACAATTTCATCTACATATAATGCAGTTATTGCTTTAGATTTATTAAAAGAAGTCGTTCCTAATACTCAAGGAATTAAAACATTTATAATTAATAATCAAGAAATAAATGGTGGATTTAAAGAACATTCATTAGATACTAAAGAAGGTATTCATACAACATTTTTCGCATTATTTACACTAAATATTTTAAATGAAGATTTTGATAAAGAAAAACCTGTTTCTTATGTAAGTGAACATTTTTCTTCAAGATTAGATGGAGGATTTGGAAATGATCCTGGTTTGGCATCTACTGTTAAATCAACATTTAATGCTATATCTACTTTAAATTTATTAGGTAAATCTCCGATAAATAAGACTCATGCAATTGACTTTTTAAATTCTTTTAAAAATTCAGATGGTGGATTTGGAGATAATGGTATTTCAAATGTTGAGACTACATATAGGGCAGTTTTGGCATTAAATTTACTTGGAGAAAATATAAATAATCCAACTAAAACTATTGAATATGTTAAATCACTTCAAAATGTTGATGGAGGATTTGGATTTGCAAAAGATTATATCTCAAGAGGAAGTTATACTTATAGGGCTTTAAGAGCATTAGAAATATTAGGTTCAGAACCAAATAATAAAATTAAGGCTATTTCATTTTTAAAATTACTTCAAAATTCCGATGGTGGTTTTGGGAATTATATTGGAGAGAGTGATTCGGATTTAGGTTCATCATATAGGGCTATTAGGGCTTTAAATATTTTGAATGAAAACCCAAATAATGTTAATTTTGCTAAAAAATTTATTTTTGATTCATTAAACTTAGATGGTGGATTTAAAAGATCTCCTGACGAGATTGTTTTTCCTGGTAATCACTCAAAAACTATTTTTACTTATGATGCAATTTTATCTCTTTTCTATTTAGAAGATACTTCTATTAATTATGAGACTACTATTAAATATTTAAAAGATTTAAGAAATCCTGATTTAGGTTTTGCACCACAAAAAGATTTCACTTCAGAAATTTCATCAACATTCACCTCACTTTGGACATATTATTATATTTTAAATAATGAATTAAATATAAAACCAAAATTAAAATTTTCAAAAGTTGAAAGAATAATTGATGAAAATTCAAATGCAAAAAGTATTTTTAGTACAAGATATTATGATAATGAATCTCAAATGCCTGAATATGTACATTTAGTTTTAAATAATGAAAAATATTTAATGAAATTTGAAGATGATAATCTTAAAGGTAATTTGTTTACATATACTTCAGATTTGCCAATTGGAGCATATGAATATTATTTTGAAACAACAGACGGAATTAATTTTATTAAATCTAATAAAAAGTATTTTAATATTAGCGCACTTGGCGAGATCCCGAGATTAAATCTTAATGTTAGTTCTAATGAAGGAGACGAGAGTACAATTTTTGGATTTAATGTTAATTTTGATAAAGTTAATTTTAATGATATTGAATATGTTAAAATTAAGTTTAATGATTATGATTGGATAGATATGAATAAAACAAATTCTAGTTATGTTTATGAAACAAATTTAAAATCTGGGATTTATAATTATAAAGTTAAAGCTTATGATGGAATAAATATTTTATCTTCAGATAAGTATCAATTATATGTTTATGGACAAGATGTTAATAAACCTAGTTGGGAAATTTTTGAAAAGATTAATTCTTTAGTTTTAAGTGCTTATAATAAGAGAATTAAATTTGAAGATGTTGAGAAAACTATTATTGAAGGAAATTTAATTTGGAAAGTTAATTTAAATAATGATTTTGCATATGTAGACTATAAAGGAAATAATTTTTATGAAATAACTAAAAATAGTAATAGTAATATTTTATATTATATAATAGGAGGAGTTTTATTAACTTTAATTATTCTTGCTACATTTTTATTAAAAAAAAAAGGAAACTAAAATGAATAAATCAGAAAAATTAAATTTAGGTATTTATTTTGCAATATTATTATCTTTAATTTTTTGGATAAGGTATAATCTTGATTTTATGAAACCAATTCTTGAGAATTCAACATTATTTTTTCAATTAATGGTTGCAGTTTTAATTATTGCTTTTGTAAGAAATATTATAGGTATAAAAACTTATGGAGTTTTTGGGCCTGCAATTATTATTTTTGGGATATTAAAATCAGGATTAGGGTTATGGTTAGGTTTTATTGTTTTTTTTAATATCTTTCTTGTTGCAATGATTTTAAGTTTAGTTTTATATCCACTTAAAATCTCTTCAAGTTATAGGGTTGCAATTATAATTAGCTCATTAGTTACTTTTATTACAGTATTTGAATTAATAGGAGAATTATTTCATTTGCAAATTTTTGAGAGTGCAATATTTTTTCCAGTTTTAATCACGGCTTGGTTTGCAGATAGATTTATAGTTCAAGTAAAAGAGATTGATTGGATTGAAACTTCTAAAAAAATTAATTGGGACAATTATTACAATATTTATAGTATATTTTGTTTTAACTTATGAAATTTTAATTAGTTTTATTGCCTTAAATCCTGAAACTTGGATTTTGTTAATAGGAGCTAATTTTTACTTGGCATTAAAATCAGATTTAAGATTATTTGATAATTTGAGATTTAATAATTTGTTTAAAAAATTAAAAAATAAAAAAGATGTTTTAAGTTTAAATGAGAGAAATAGAGAATATATTTCTAAGTATAATCCAATAAATCTTTTCTCTAGTTTAAATAAAGATGATATGAAAATTAGTTTTCATCAATTAGGCATCCCTACTCCGAAAACTTATATGTTTATTGAGTGTGAAGAAGATTTAGAGAATTTATATAACTCAATTTATGATAAGAAAAGTTTTGTAATAAAACCGACAAAAGGTTTAGGAGGTGAAGGAATTTTAGTTATAGATAAAAAAGAAGGTAGTTTTTATATTAAAGATAAAGAGATTACTTTTGATGAAATTAAAAATCATATTAAACAGATTTTAGAAGGTCAATATTCGAACGATAGTGAAGATAAAGCAATAATTGAAGAAAAAATTATTGTTGCAAAAGAATATTCTAAATATTTTTATCCAGGAGTTTTTGATATTAGAGTTATTGTTTTTTGTGGATTTCCAGTAATGGCTATGATGAGGATTCCTACTAAAGAATCAAAAGGTTTAGCAAACATCCATAAGGACGCAATTACTGTTGGAGTAGACATTGGGTCAGGAAAATGTGTTAATCCTCAATGGAAGTCGCATGGAGGGTCTTTAAAGTATCATCCAGATACTAATTTTGATTTAACTAAAATACATATTTCTAATTGGAATGAGATATTAAAAATATCTTGCCTTGCTCAAGGTGCAAGTAAGTTAAATTATGCGGGAGTTGATGTTGCAGTTAGTAATAATGGTCCATTAATTTTAGAAGTAAATAAAAGACCTGGGCTTGAGATACAAAATGCTAATATGCAAGGGCTCCTTAAAAGATTAAAATTTATTGAAGATAAATTATCCTCAATTAGATTTTTAGATATTAAAGATAGAATTGAGTTAGTTAAAAAATATAATAAAGAAAAATGGGAATAAAAAAAGAGTTAATTATAACTGTAATTGTTTTGTGTTTGTTCATAACAGGAGGTTTTATATTTTCTAAGACTGATAAAATAGACACTTATGAACAAAAAGAGATTAATTTAACATTAAATGTTTATGTAAATAATATTGGTTCGGCTCCTGCTTTAAATGTTCCTTTAAGATTAGCTTTACCTACTAATCAAAATGAATATCAAATTGTGAAAAATATTAATTTTTCAAAAGAACCTGAAAAAATTACAGAAGATATTATTGGAAATAAATTTGCTCATTATACTATTGAACAAGTAGACCCATTTTCATCAATAAATTTCACAATAAATATCTCTTTATTGATGAAGGCTACTGATTTTAATATTCAAAAAGATGATATTAAGAATTATGATGAAGATGTAAATAAATTTATTTTAGAAAGTTCAATGATTAATTACAGGGAGCCAGAAATTCAAAATATAGCTAATATTATATCTCAAAATTCTAGCAATATTGTTGATATTGCTTGGAATTCTTATGAGTGGGTTATTGACAATATTAATTATCAACAAATAGCTGGAGAAAATGATGCTTTAACTACTTTAAAAAATAGGGAAGGTGGTTCTGCAGAACTAGGAAATTTATATGTTGCTTTACTTAGGGCCAATGGAATTCCAGCAAGAAGAGTTTCAGGATGGGGTAAAAACTTTCAATTAGGTGAAGAATATCATTTAGCTAAATTTGCCCATGGTTGGGCAGAATTTTATCTTCCAGATTATGGTTGGGTGCCAGTAGATCCAACTTGGGGTCAAAATAAAAAATTTGATTATTTTGCAAAGACATATCCTTCCCATATTGTAATGACTAAAGGGAGTGATATACATTTTTTAAAAAGGGGATTATTTACAAAACCTTATGGTGATACAACTATTAAAACAGATTATGTTGTAAAAGTTAATAGTTATCAAACTCAAAACTTATCTTATAAAAGGACTATTATGTATAATTTATTATTTTTAGGTCCTCTATTTTTTGTTTTATTTTTAATATCTCAAAAAAGAAGACAAAGAAAAATATATGAAAAAGCTTAAATCTCCTTTCTTAAATGGCTTATCAATATAAATAGAAATAGAAGCAAAAATATCTGCTAAAACATTTTGCAAAGCAAAAGCTACTGCCAAACCACCAATACTAAGTCCAGCAAGCAAAGTTGTAACATCAAACCCTAAATTAGACACAAAAAATAAAATAGCAACAATTCAAATTAAAATTTTTAAAAAAACATCAATAAAATGAATAAAAGAAGGATCAAAATCTTTATCCTTTTTCTCTTCTTTAATAATTACTCTTTGCGCCATAACACTAATTAATATATGAACAACTTTAACTAAATAAAATAAAATAACTACAAGGAATAAAATATCAAAAAATCTTGTGAATCTTGGACCAAAATTAATATTTATTAAAAAAAGATAAACAGGTAAAACCATAAAAAATCCATAACCTACAGTTTGCCTAATAAAATTTATTTTTTCTTCTATTTTCCTAACTTTTAAATTTTTAAAAAATATAGATGTTCTATTACTTCCTAAAATTTTTAAAAGATATAAAAATATAAAAGATATGAAAAATATAATAAGCGCTCTAATAAAATCACTTGAACTATTATTTTGTAATATAAATGTTATGCTTTCTTGAAGACTATTTAAAATCATAATAAAAATCTACAACTACTAATATAAAAACTTTATCCTTAAATTGATGGTAGTAGTGGAAATATGTTAATTGATGTAATTATATGTTTTATCTTGATATAATATAATTGTGTTTTGATTATATAAAATTATTAAACTCTTGGATTTGATTTTTTAAACTTCTAAAATATTTACCAATAAATTAATTTTATCTTATTAATTTATAAATTGAATGTTAAAAAATCAGAAAAAGTCCAAAAAACGATGGATATCTATATACCTCTCATTTGCTATATTCTAACTTAGATATTTAATCACTATTCAGTAATGTTTATAATCAATATTGTATTCTAAATTAATTATAATGACAGAAGACTATATTATTCAGCATCCAAAAAGGTTACCATCTCAAAGAAGAAAGGTTTCTGAATATGATAGAATTAAATTTAGTCTGAGTCCATTAGGGGATGATTTTTATATTGGGAAGAGTTTAGAATTATCGAATAATCCAGATGAGAGAATATTATTAGCATTGTTATTTTTTGGAAGAAAAGTTGAAGATAAATTTTATCTTTTAGAAATGAACCCTACATTGAAGAGCTCGGAGATTTTTTTTAGTTTTTTACATGTTTTGGATACCCAGAGTTGCGATAAGAAAGAAGGTTTACTTGGTAATACTTACAATTGGTTGCCTTATAAGAGAAAGATTATTGACATTAATAAACAATTTAGTTTTAAGAGTGTAGATTCAGTTTTGGAAGATATATTAAGTAATGTTACTTTAGAGAATGTAAAAGACATTTTGAGTTATGACAATTTGAATGAAGTTGTAACATATAAGGGAGCTCATTGGAATAATGATACTTTGATTAGGTCATGCAGTGATTCTCATTTATTTTGATAATATTATTTCTTTTAGTTTTTAGAGTGGCTTTTACTGTGATTTTTCAGCCTAAGTATATGCACAACCTTTATAATTACTGATTTTCATTAGTATATACAACATTTTGATTTGTTGGAGATATTATAAAATGACAAAGGAAAAGAAATCTTCAAACGTTATGGCTAAAGTTGGTAGTTGGGCCTTTTTAATAGGTTTAATTATTGCCTTAGTTATTGGTTTTTTTGATAGTTGGACTATTTATCCTACATTAGTCTCAATTTTGATAGTTTTAGGTTTAATTGTGGGATTTTTGAATGTTACAGGTCACGAGTCTGGAATGTTTTTACTAGCTAGCGTTTCTATGGTTGTAGTTATGTTTTTTGGTGGAAGCGTTATTGGAAATGTTCAAGTTGTTGGAGGTTATCTTGCAGGAGTTATGAATTCTATGATGATATTTATTGTTCCTGCGACGATTGTTGTTGCTTTGAAAGCGATTTTTTCGCTTGCATATGCTGAATAATTTAATTTATTTTAATTCTTTAAGTATAAAAAAGTTTTTAATTATTTTAATTCAAAGATTTTATCTAAGTTTATTTCCATTGAACTTATAGGTACTAGTAGTCCAAAGTTTTCTAAAATTTGTGGATGTAGTTCTCCAATGTATCCTACTTTATGACCTCTTACAAAAATATCTGCTTGTCTTCCATCTATTAGAAAATTCAAATTACTTTCTTTTATTTCAAATTCTATTTCATTTAATTTCATTAATGTGTCAAGGATTCCTTTTATTGAAGTATAATTTGATTTTGGGTCTGCAATTGAGACTGAAAGATTGAATTGATTTTTAGCCCCAGTGTCGCATTCTTTATCTAATTGAACAGTTATCCCATTTTCGAATACTTTTTGAGGGTATTTATTTTTCCTATTTCTGTTAAGTGATGTTAAATTGTCAGGTAGGATTTGACTTCTTACCATATTTATTCCTTGCTCTGCACTATCATTAATTTTCATGTATTCTTCTTTTTCTTCTACAATATTCATTTTCTTGAAATGCTCAGTAGTTGAAGTTATTGAATAAGTGTATAATTCTAAGAATTCTAATTTAGTCATTGTGTCTGAAATTTTCTCTTTGAATTGTGAAAATTCTAAAGTTTCTCCAACTGAAGATATATTAGGAAATGTAGGATTTATATTCTTATATCCATATGCTCTTGCTAAATCATCTGCAATATCTACATCATGCCAGACATCAGTTCTAAAGATTGGAATTTCAATTTTGATTTTTGAACCTTCAATACTTTTTAGTCCAAACATCATTCTATTTAAATATTTTTCAACTTCTTCAGGTTTCAAATTGAATCCGATTAGTTTGTTAGCATAATCTAGATCAAATTCATCAGAAAAGCTGTTTAAATCAAGCGTGTATTTCTCATTATCTCCTTCATAGATTACTTCCATGCTTTGAGCTTTAGCTCCCATATCAATTAGAGTTGTTATAAGAATTTTTAGTACATTATCAAGGTGGTTTAGGTTGTGACCAGAGCATTCAATGAATAAGTCTTTATGATTTAGTTCAACTCGTCCAGTGTCATGTGAATTGATAACTGGAGGCATACTTAATACTTTTCCAGAGTTATCTCTAAATACAGGATATGTTTTAAGACCATCTAATAGATGAGCATATTTCTTTCCAGTATCATGTTCTTTTAATATTTCATGTCCATTCATTTCTTTGGTTGATTCAAGAGGTTGAAATTTTATATTTTTAGGATCTTCACTTCCGTATGTTATAGGGAATTCAATTTTGTCTATAGGGTAAATTCCAATTGCTGCTTTTTTTCTGTTACGACCAAATGAGTCATGGATTTTTTCTTGAATTTCGATAATTTCATCTAGGAATGCTTGAGACATTGGAACATCTCTAATTATTGCTGCAACAGTTTTTGGTCTAGATTTTTTTGCGGATGATTTCACAATTAATTTTTCTCCAGAATCTTCAATGCTATATTTAGGAATTTGTGTTTCAATTTCTCTGTAATATTTTATTGCTCTTCCGATTCCAACTGCTGAGATCATATCTAATTTTTCTGCAGTGATTTCTATTTTTAATTCAGGATCCTCACCTTCACTATCTCCTTTAATGTCCATACCCATATCAACTAAAGTTTCTTTGATTTCTTCAACACTTAATTCTTTTCCAACATATTTATTTATTTGAGATTGTTTTGCTAGTACTAAAACCATTTTAATATTTTACCTCCGTAAATTTTAAAATGACACATTGAATCTTAGATTCAGTTGTGCCTGAATTTGTAAACTTAGTTTGCAGATTCATTTTATTTTTTACCTCCTTTATTTACTATTGTTCTGTTCATTAGTGGCCTTGTTTTTAACCATTCTAAATCGCAAGTTGTTCCAGTTAGTTCTCTTAGGTTGTTTGCTTTTGATAGTAGAGCTGCAACTCTTGTTGCTCCCATTCCCCATGCTATAATTGTTTTATTTTCAAGTCCTAGAGGTTTTAGAGTTTCAGGTCTAAATATTCCTGAATTAATTAGGGCATACCATTTATCCATTTTAGGGTCATAGTAGTGAGCTTCCATTGATGGCTCTGTATATGGGTTGAATGTTGGTTTGAATCTAATTTGAGTAATTCCAAGTTTTGCATAGTATTCTTTTACAAATCCCATTAAATCAGCTAGTGATAGATTGTCTCCGATAATAAATCCTTCAGCTTGGAAGAATTCTGCAAGATGCGTTGCATCGATTGCTTCGTTTCTAAAGTTATGAGCACAGTAAAAATATTTACCATTGATATCTTCTCCTCTTTTTTCTTTTTGAGATAATTCATGAAGTGTTCTAAATGTTGTTGCAGTTGAGTGTGTTCTTAGAATTCTTCTTGAAGTTATTTCATCACTAAAGTCATCTTTTGCAGTATGAGTTCTTTTGATTCCTTCTTCATGCATTGTCTTAACTTTTTCTTTATAATCTGTAGGAACTTTTGCTTTTCCATCTAGAAAGAATGTGTCTTGGTCATCTCTTGCAGGGTGGTCTTGAGGAATCCATAGAGCATCAAAACACCAAAATTCACTCTCAATAATTGGTCCTTGCATTTCTTTGAAACCCATCTCAACAAATACATCTCTAATTACATTATTTGCTTCCATCATCGGATGTCTTCTTCCAATATCTAAAATAGGTACTTCTAAGTCTGCTTTGTAGTGTCTAAATTCTTTGTCTTTCCAAGAACCTGTTTTTAACATACTTGTATCTAGTGCTTCAATTAAGTCTAAATTTAGGTATTTTGATTTAATCTCAGTTGTGATATCTTTACCTTTGTTAGTGTAGATAATTTCATATTTTATTTTATTATATTTTTTTAAGAATCCTTTTCTTTGTTTGAAGTTTTCAAATGTTTCTTGTTGTTCTTTATTCATTAAAATCTCAATTACTTCTGTTTTGAAATTATTTAGTGGATTGTATGATTCTTTAAGAAATTTTTTAGCATTTTCTGTTGCGCTAAGAATCATTTCACCATCATTTTTGATATCAATTAATTTTTCTTTTTTTAATATACCTAAGGCTGCAGAAATTTCATCTTTGTCTAGTTTGATTTTAGACATTGCTTTTGGTTTATCAATTATTTCTTTTAGAAGTTTTGTTTCAGGTAAATCTCCTTTTACAAACTTTTCTCCAAATTTGTCAAGACTTATATAAGTAGTTTCTAATTTTTCAACAATTACATATTTTTTTTCTTCAAGCATACTAATTGCTGTGTTTACTTCTGCTTCACTAAGGTTAGTTTTTTTTGAAATTTCGTTTATATCTTTTAGTTCAATTTCAGGTAAAACTTTCCTCTCTAGAGGGTGAAGTGAGTAGATTATTTTTTTGAGTTCTTCAGTCATATCTTTTTGACATCTTTTTGATTTTTAAACTTTATTGTTTTTAGGTTTAGAATTAGTTATTTTAAGCTAATTAAAAGTTTTTATTTTTATTTTTTTCTTCAAAACATTACTTTAAAATATCTTAAATGTTTTAGAACATGCAGTATTGATAAAACTGCCATTACAATTCCTAATTCTACATGCCAATATAATATGTTAAATGGCATGTCAAATGCAATACCATAATTTATTCTAATTACTAAAAGGATTCCTGTGATTCCTGCGATTAGAAAACTTAAAAGAAGCATTATATTCCAGAATCTTAAATGGTTGATGTATTTGATTTGTTTTGCTTTGCTTAATGTAAATGTAAATGCATACATCAAAAATATTAATAATGTTAATAGTATGAATTCATATTTAGGTGTTATATTTATTTGTGTTTCTTCTACTGCAGTTTGGGTGATTGTTGTTCCTGTTTTTAGGGCATTTGCTACATCTTTTGCAATTGATGGTTCAACACCGTAATTGTCATGTAGAAGTTGAAATGAAGTTTGTGGTTCAATGTTATTTATGCCAAATTGATCTCTTAGAGCGTGAGCGTATGTGTGTGAATTAATACCATAAATATTTGCGACTTCTTCTACAGTTTTTGTTTTTAGTTCTTGACCTGTGATTAAATCATGAGTTTCATCTATTGTAATTGTTTGTTCTTCAGATAAGTCGCAGATTTTATTTGAATCTTGATCTATGTAGAGTGTACATGTTCCAGGGAAAGGTTCATTGACTTCTCCATATGGACAAGATGTTGTTTGAGAAAATCCAATTGATATTAACATTAATAATGATATTAACATGAAAGAGAAAATAGTTCTTTGTTTGTTCATAAATAATTTTTATAAAAAGAATATTATAAATGTTTTGAATTTATTTACAAAACATTTTTTTAAAAATAGGAATTGATAGAATTATTGCAGCTACTGCATACCAATACCAGTCTAGTTTGAATACAAGTTCTCTAAAAGCTCCCCAACCAGTTACTAATGCAAGTGTTGAGAAGAGTACTGTTAATTTTAATAATGATACATCGTACCATTTCATTTTTTTTGTTAGTTTTTCTGTTAATTGAAATAAGTTCATGATAAGGATTTAGAGTATTTTATTTATTTAAAGCTTTGTATGAACTTGTGAAAACAATAGTCTAGGAATTGAAAATTCCTACGATACCTAAAATTTATTTTATAAATTTTTTAGTATCTTAGAAAAATTATAATTTTTCTTGAGTTTGTATATATTTGTCAAGAGGAATATTTATAAGTTGTAATCTTGGAAAATATTTATGAATATAGTATGTGCTGATTTAGAGGGCGTGTTTATTCCTGAGATTTGGGTTAATGTTGCCAAAAAAACTGGAATTGAAGAGTTGAAAATGACTACAAGAGATGAACCTGATTATGATAAGCTTATGAAAATGAGACTTGAAATAATTGAAAAAAATGGTTTAACTATTAAGGATATTCAAGATGTGATTGAAACTATGGAACCACTTCCTGGTGCAAAAGAGTTTTTAGATTGGCTGAGGGAAGAGAATCAATTGATTATTTTATCAGATACTTTTATGGAGTTTGGAATGCCATTTATGAGAAAATTAAGGTTGCCTACTTTGTTTTGTCATGAGTTGGAGATTAGCGGAGAAGGAAAAATTACTGATTATAAATTAAGGATGCCTAATCATAAGAAAGAGGCGGTGCAAAGATTTAAGGAATTAAATTATCAAGTTATTGCTTTTGGAGATTCTTATAATGATACTAATATGTTAAAGATTGCCGATATTGGATTTTTATTTATGCCTCCTCAAAATGTGATTGATGAGTTTCCACAGTTTCCTGTTGCAAATAATTATGAAGAATTAAAAGTATTAGTTAGTGAAGCATTGAAAGGACTTAATTTATCTCACATTAATAATTAACACTAAGATTTCTTTTAGGGAGTAAAATGTCTCCGCCAAGTTCAATAAAATCTTTCTTAAAATATTTAAGCCATGTATCAAGATATCCATTTAATCTTTTATCTTGTTGAAAAACATCGAAGAACTCTTCACTAAACTCACGAATTAACTCTTCAAAATCATGAGTTTCGATAGATTTCATATTTGAAAAAAGTGTAGTAGGTTTTTTAGCATGATTATTCTCAACATAAAATGTATCTCCTATTTTGTAATACCTAAATCCTTCTTTATTAATATCATCAGTACCAAAAACTATTCTTTGACTATCATCGCTAGTACCAATAGATGTATTTATTAATTTAGTATATAAAAAATCTTTATGATCTCTGCCTTGTTCACCAATAATTGCCTTTAGAACTCTCAAATCTGACTTTGGATGTTTATAAGATGAACTATATTTAACTGTCTCATCTCCTTGATTAATATCTATACAAGTTATTCTATCAATTAAACCTCTTCGAGCTGCTTTCATAGATAAATTACAAACTTATAAATTTATAAACTTTACTCGTATATTTATTTAATTAATTATGGTTCTCAAATTTTTCAATTTTTAATGTGTATGGGGAATCCTTTCTTCTTAGTAATAATATTAATGAATTGTTCATTTCTCCTTCTATTTCATAATTTCCTAAATAATCACAAATCTTTTTGGCAAATTCTTGAACATCTTCCCATTCAGGCATTTGGTCTCTTGTATGTCTATTTCTTGAAAGACCTAAGTACATATAAGCTTTTACTTCAATTATATCAGCTTTTGATTTTTCAATTAGTTCTTTGTAACCTTTTAAGTCAGATTCATTATCATTTAATCCTTTTATCTGGGTCATCCTTATGACTTTTCTACAATTTATTTTGGACATGTTTTCAAGAGATTGGTTTAATCTTTCCCAACCATCTTTGTATAATGATTTGTTTACTTTATCAAATATTTCAGGAGTTGATGCATCAAGTGAAATGTAGAGTTGTGTTGGTTGATATTGTAGATTTCCTTTTAGTTTTTCAAAGTATTCTGGTTCTTGTCCATTGGATACTACAAATATTGTTTCAGTTCTTTCTAATTTTTTAAGATACTCGACCATTTCAGGTAATTTGGGGTACATTGTAGGCTCTCCACTAAGAGATATTGAGTAATGTGTAGGAATTTGTGCATCTTTGAATTTTTCTTTGTTTAAATCGTTGTGACCACCAAATCCATTCATTAGTTTTTGTCTTTTTAGAATTAAATTTTCAATTATTTCTTTTGGTTCATCTACTTCTTCTTTTTTTATTGTAAGATTTTTCATGTATTCCATTGGTCTCCAACAAAAAGTACAGTTTTGTTGACACCACATTACTGTTGGCGCCATTTCCATACATGAATGACATCTGATTCCATAGAATCTTTCTTTATAACATACTCCTTTTCCTGTTAGAGCTTTTTTATTCCAAGAACATATTTGAACTGCAGAATGATTATATACACCGTATTGTTTTTTGATTAAACTTTCTTCAACTTTAGGAGTAAGTCTTAGTTTAGGAGAATTATTTTCTTCATTGTTTGACATAATATGAATAATTTATTGTATTTTATAAAGATTTTTGATTATTGTGTATGCTCTAATAGTTCGGAGAGATCATTTAATATTGGCCTAGTTATTTTAAAGCAATTAAATGTATCTTCAATTTCATTAAAACTGTAGGATTTTACTAAAAAAGATTCAAAGCCTACATGATAAGAAGTTAAAACATCATCTCTAAATTTATTTCCAACCATATATACATTACTAAAACCAATTTTTTTTATTTTCTTTTTAATTTTTTTATAGAAAATTAAGTCTTTTGCATTTCTTCTAAGATAATTATTAATTTTTCCTGTTATAAAAACAAATTTAGTATCAAAATATTCTTCAATATTAATTCTAACTAATTTGTCCCATTGTCTAAATTCTTTTCCTGAAGAACAAATACCTAAAGTATATCTTCTATTTTTTAATTCTTTTAATGTTGTCTTGACATTATTACATTCTATCATCTCAGAATTAGTATTATGATGATGCATTACACATTTCACAACTAATTTAATTACATCTTCTCTAGGCAGTCCTAAAGAGTACAGTAGTTGGTCATATATGTGGGAGTTTCCGGTATCTTTTCTATAAATTTTATCAACTAAAGAATTTAATTCATCAAAACTGTATTCTAATTTATAATCTTTTTTTAGCCATATTCTTAGATTGTTTAAACTTGCATTTCTAGATTTAATTTTGTAATCATGATTATCAAATAGAGTATCATCAATGTCAAACAAAATTAATTTATTATTCATAAGAAAAATTGAAGACTAGAATTTATAATGGTTAGTAATTTAATAATAAAATTAATTAATTTTTGATATATGCCTTGATGATTTCAATATCTTCAAGAGGTCTATCTGAACCTGTTGTTCTTACTTTTGAGATTGCATCTACAATTTCCATGCCTGAAGTAACTTTACCAAATACTGGATGTTTGGATGAAGCAGGAGCTTTGTCCCAATCTAGGTTAGTATTGTTTACAGTATTAATGAAAAATTGTGATCCTCCAGAGTTTGGACCTGAATTAGCCATTGAGAGAGTTCCTCTCTTGTTTGATAATCCTTCAATGAATTCATCTTGAATTGCATAACCAGGACCACCAGTACCCCATCTGTTAGTCATTGAGTTGTTCTTAGATAGAGGGTCTCCACCTTGAACCATAAAGTTAGGGATTACTCTGTGGAATTTAGTTTTGTCGTAAAATCCTTCTTCAACCAATTTCTTGAAGTTTCCTGCTGTCATTGGACTCTCATCTAAGAATAGTTCAATTTCTATGTTTCCTTTTGTAGTTTCAAATACTACTATTGTTTTATCGTTTTCCATTTTTTCTTAATTTAACTGATAAGCTCTTTTTATAATCACATCTTCTTGTGGCCAATTTGCCTGTTGAGCTTTTGTTGTAGTCTCAACATTCCTTATTTGATTTACAACATCCATTCCAAGAATAACTTTTCCAAATACAGCGTATCCTGGATTTTGTGGACTTTCAAAATTTAATTGTGAATTATTTTCAACATTTATGAAAAACTGACTTGTTGCACTATTTGGTACATTAGTTCTTGCCATAGCAATTGTTCCAATATTATTTTTTAAACCATTGTAAGATTCTAAAACAATAGGTGATTTTGTTTCTTTTTGTGTTGTGTCTGGTAAAAACCCTCCTCCTTGAATCATAAAATTACCTATTACTCTATGAAAGATAGTCCCATCATAAAAACCTTCATTTACATATAATAAAAAATTTTGAGTAGTAATTGGTGCATTTATCTCATCTAATTCAATATGAATATCTCCAAAGGAAGTTTCTAAGACTACAATTGTTTGATTGTTTTCTTCTGTTAATATAAGACTTACAAGAATTGCACTTAAAATTATAATTAATGCTATAAAAGAATATACTAAAAGTTTTACAAACTTTAAAGTTTTTGAATTCATTTTAGAAATTTATTTGTTTAAGGTCCAATGAAACCACATTTTGGACAAACATACTCTTTAGAGAGTTCTCTTGCTTTTCTACTTCTTGAAATTTCAGTCTCACCACAAGCAGGACATTTAAAACTAACACATCCTGGTTCGTTTACGAGTTTATTACCGTATTCATCAAATTTTGCTTCTGTCATATTAAAAAAGAAATAGAACTCATTTATAAATTTAATTAATTGAAGTTGATTTTTTATTTGTGTTTATTGTTTTATTATTGGGCTTTATCCGAAGTAGATTTATAAAGTTCAAATTTCTTTAATTATTATGATTCGTAAACTTGTACAAAAACAAATAATTCCTCACGAGAATTCTTTTCGTCAAGAATTAAATAAGA
>JAQICV010000009.1 GCA_027858315.1 Candidatus Woesearchaeota archaeon | reverse complement strand
ATAATAAATTCTTATATTCAAATACATTATCAGTTTTAGTTAAAATAGGGATCCAATCTTTATTTATCCTAATTACGGGATTTTTTTCAAGACAATCTAATTTTTCTTCTAAAAGTTTTTGATGTTCTTTATATCCTGAAGGAGGTATTTCTTTGATTTGGTCTTGAGTTTGTTCATAAATATAATTATACACATCGTCCCCCTCATGAAAAATAGGCTTATTTAACCATCCAAATTTATACATTAATCTACTTCTAAAAAACTTGAAATAATTTTCTTCTGTTTCTACAGAGTCAATCTTAGATTTATATTTTTTTTCATATTCAATATTGATTACAGACCAAAAATAATTGAAAGAATAAGACTTATGTTTATCTAATTTTAAAACTAAATCATGACCAATCTCTAAAATCCTTTTTTCTCTTAGTTTTAACTCCATACATTTACTTTCAACCCACATATTTATAAATTTTAACATATATAATAATATTATGAAAAACGAAGAAACAGTATCAAATAGAGAACCTTTACCAGCAGATATTCAAATTGAGAGATGTCTTCAAGAATTAATTGAAGGAAAGGCAATCAAATTTAAACCAGGTTGTTTTACAAAAGATTAAGATTTTTCCTTAATCTCATATAATTTTATAGCATATTCTTTATATAATTTCAAATTCTCTTTAATTTTATTAATTACTTTTTGTTGGTCTTTTTTGTTTTTACTTGCACTAACCAGTAGAATTATAGCAATATCTTTATAGATTAAGAAATAAACCCTTTTACCATTGATTTTAAATTCCCTAAAAAAATCATAAGTTAAAGAGTCTCCTTTTTTATCTCCACTAGGCTCAAGGTTTTTTATAATGAATTTTTCAACTAAGCTTCTTTCATATTTAGAAAGAATGAATTTTGTTTCTTCTTGAAATGTCGGAAAATAATAAACATCAAACATTTATCCATACACCTCATTAGAAACATAATTATTCAAACATCGACTAACATACTTACAAACAAGTGATGGTGTAATTTCCCTTACAACTCTTTTTCTATAATCTCCTTTTACAATATACCAAATTTGAGGATTATCTTTGGGAAAGCCCCATAATGAATATTCACTAGACCCACCTTCTCTAATTCCTTTATCTTTTAGAATTTGCTTAATAAACTTTTGAGAGAATTCTTTATTGAACTCAATTCCTTTTCGTTTAATTTCAACATAAGACTTCATTTTACATAAACATACTAGAATTCCTAATATCGAAATCTTCAGTCTTACCTCCATTATTTTTGTTTATTTCTGGATTTGCCATATTGACTAAATTTTGATGAAGTCCAATCACTGCTTTTAATTGTTCATTTGTATTCGTTTGAGAATTAAACATTTGAGCTTGGTGTTTTGTCAATTCTTCAACATTTCTACTAATCTCTCCTACAATCCTTGAAATATCACTTGGTCTCAAAACTGGGAAATCTCTTATGTCGTTAAAATGGTCAGTAACCTTTATTGCATCATCCATTGAAAATTTAGAGTGTGTTGTCTCCATTTCATGCAAATTAAAAGAATTATCTACAATAAGCCAAACTTTATTATCTTCAGTTCCACGAACCATCAATTTATCTTTTCTATCATTGTAATCTCTGGCAAGCTCATTATTAGTTTCTGCAAATTCTCCCGATTTAGAATATCTTATATTTTCATATCCATTTTTCAGAAGAACTACTTTTAATTTTTGTTCTAATCTTAAAATAAATTTAGTCCAATATTCTAAACTTTGTTCTTCTGCTTCAAGAGGCGTATCAGCCCAAAAATCTTTTTTTCCTAATATTTGAATATATTTCTCATTATAAGTTATATAATTGCCATCTACATACTCAATGCCTTTTCCAATTTGTCGGATTTTTTTCATAAAGGCATCTGTCCTATCTAAAATCTCAATATAGAACCTTTGAGCATGCAATCTAAATGGATGTTCCCTCGTAAGGGATTGTGAAGTCACCCCACCATGAGTTAAGCTTTTTAATCCAGCATTGAAAAACCCTTTTTCTTTAAGTCTTTTAATTATTTGAGAAACTGCTGATTTGCTTACTTTTCGCCTTTTAGCTATCTGAACAGGAGTTAAACACTCAATGTGTAAAAGATGCAAAACTTCCTTTTCACCCTTAGTTAATTTAAGCTTTTTAGGTACATTACGCCGTTGTTGTAAAGTGTTAGAGTTAAGCTTTTTTGAAAAGTTAAGCTTTTTTGTAGATTTTTCTACCATTTTGAACCTCCCTCAAATGTAGGCTTACTACGATATAGCCCCAGTAGTAGAACATTATGAAAAAAGTTAAGTAGTTTTGAAAAGTTAAGTAATGAGTTAAGATTATTCTCATTTGAACCTAAAGAATTTATAATTAATTTAACAGTATAATTTCCCCCAGCAATAATTATTTCTTCTTGAATTTTGGAATCATAATTAAGGCAACCTATCCTTTTATATATTATATTTGATTTATTATTTTTACTTATATCTCTATTTATCATTCTGATTTTTTATAGAGCATATATTTGTGTCTTATGTAATTTAAGATAAAAACAACATACTAAAAACTAGAACTGTTGCCTTTGTACTTTCGTGTATGAGTGGTTTTATTTTTTAATTATGTTAATTAATTTCTAATCCCTTTTGAAATCCCATAACATAATTCTATTCTAACACTAAATATATACTATACTAACCTCGTTTAATGTTAGAAAATCCCTAAAATTGATATCAAAACAGCTAATCGTATTTATTTTTTAGATTGTGTAATAATATATTAATTTAGTATTTTCTATGAAACAAAATTTCATAATATCAAGAATATGTAAAATTTAAGAACGCTGAGGACGGGATTTGAACCCGCAATTCCAAAGGAACTACATTAGCAGTGTAGCGCTATACCGAATTAAGCGACCTCAGCATGTATAAGTGCCAAATTTGAGGGGTTTGACTTCCCAATCCTAATACTGCCATCGCATGGTAGTGTCTTGCACTGTCTTAGCAGTGTAGCGCAATACCGAATTATGCGACCTCAGCAAGATTAATAATAAAGAAACTTAAGTCTCATTTATAAATATTTTCAATAATAGGCTTCATCCGATTGAGTATAAACAACAACTAATTATCTATTTTTATCTAAAAATTTATTTTTTGAATAAAAAATCTAAATTGAAAATTTAGAATAAAAGAAATATTCTTATGCAT
>JAQICV010000008.1 GCA_027858315.1 Candidatus Woesearchaeota archaeon | reverse complement strand
TATCATTTTTATTGGTTTTTTAGGGGTAAAAATACCAATATTTTTTACTTTAAAATTGTTTTTAATTCTTAAAAATACAACAAATCAAAATTCTATCACGGACTTTTTAACTCAACCCTATAAAATTAAAGAAAAAATATATTTAAAATAAAGATGGATAAAAAAAATAAAATATTATTAGTAATTATAATTTTTTTAGGACTGTTTCAAACAGGTTTTTCTGCAGATTTTGAATTCTCAGATGTAGGTTCTTGTAGATATTTTGATATGATGGAGCAAACAGCAGATTGTCATAATGATATATCAAAATTAACTTGTGATTCTTTGGATGGAGCTTTTTTTTTTGGCGATGATTGTATTAATGAGCAATTATTTACTTGTTTTAATGGTGTTTTGGATGGTAGAGAAACAGGGATTGATTGTGGAGGAGATTGTCTAAGTGCTTGTAGTAATAATGGATATTCATGTAATATTGATTCTGATTGTGTATCTGATGTTTGCTCTAATAGAGTTTGTCAATCTGCAAGTTGCGCAGATGGAGTTAAGAATGGAGATGAGACTGGACTTGATTGTGGTGGAACTTGTCCTGTTAGTTGTCAAAATAATGAAGCTGGTGAAACTGACCCATATCAAGATTTCTTAAATTTATTAAAAGAAAATTATATTATTAATATAGAAGGGATTAGAAATGATTCATCAATTCAATATATGTCCATTAATCTAAAAGAAGGAAATGTAGTTGAAGAAGAAGATTCAGATGCTTATCTTTTATTTGAAGTAGAACAAGAAACTGTTCAAGATATATTTGCAAAAGGAGGGAACCTAGGAGAAACATTTTTTGACAACATAGTATCAGGTAAAATTAAAATGAGTAAACTTGACAACAGAGGTATCTTCGAGAGTATGGGAGATTGGGTTAGTGGATTATTTGGAGACGATGAAGTATTTAATGAAACTGTTGAATGTTCTGAAATTCATGAACCTGTTTGTGGGGTTGATGGTATAACTTATCCAAATGGATGTTTTGCAAATCAGTTTAATATTGAAATCGAAAACTCAGGTGAATGTCAAGAAAATGATCCAACTTCTAGTTTAGCACAATGCGGTAATTTAATAGTAGACTTAATGATCGAAAGAGATAATTGTGGTATGTGTGGTGTTTCTTGTGATGATGACCAAGAGTGTATTGCTGGTGAATGTGTATATGAAAATCTCGTTCAATGTTCAGGTAAAATAGTTGATGTAAATACTGATAATGATAATTGTGGTATTTGTGGTACTTCTTGTGATGAAGATTATAAATGTAGCGATGGTGTATGTGTAAATAATGTATTTACTCAATGTTCAGGAAAGAATGTTTTCTTAGATAGTAATGAAGCTAATTGCGGGATATGTGGTGTTTCTTGTGAAAATAACGAAATGTGTATGGAAGGTATTTGTAAACCTACTTCAGTTTGTGGAGATGGTATTATTTCCATATCTTATGAAGAATGTGATGATGGAAATAATGTTAATGAAGATGCGTGTACAAATGATTGTAAGTTTAAAAACAGAAATTTAGTTGAGGAATCATGTGAATATCAAGCTGGTGGTGGAATGGGTGATTTAATGTGTATAGGAGGTATTGATGTTGAAACTTGTATTATTGCATATCAAGGAGATTACTTTGCTAATTCAAATAATTGTGATCCTCTCTATCCTGCTAATGCAGCACTTGTTGAGTGTTCTGGAAAAACTATAGATATAATGAATGATGAAAGCAATTGTGGTATGTGTGGTATCTCTTGCGATGATGATTATAAATGTAGAAATGGTGCATGTGAAATAGAGATACTTTGTGGTGATGGATTTTTGACACCTAATGAAGAATGTGATGATGGTAATTCTAATAATAATGATATGTGTAGTAATAGTTGTGAAATTATAGAAGAAAATATTCCTCAACCAGACTCATGTGAGTATGTTCATCCAATTAGAGGATTAGTTTGTGAAACAGGTATTGATGTTGAAACTTGTATTATTGCATATCAAGGAGATTACTTTGACAGTTCAGATTGTGATGGTGGATCTACTTATTCTAGTGAAGATCCTAACAGTATCTATAATGAACATTATGTACAAGAAGATGAGTGGACAGGGACTTCTTGTCTTTACGCACATCCTGGATCTGGCGATATGACTTGTACAAATGGAGTTGACATTGGTCTGTGTGTAGCTGGATATCAAGGAGATTTGTATAATGTTCCTAATTGTGAAGGTAGAGGTGACTTAGGTATTGATGTTGGTTGTCCTATTGGAGAATATGGTGATGGTACAAATTGTTTCGATTGTCCAAGAGGTTCTTATCAACCCTTAGAACACAACGAAAAAGGACGAGATAGTTGTAAGTCTTGTCCAATTGGTAGTTATAATAATGAAGCAGGAATGGAAATTTGTAATTTATGTGAAATTGATACCTATACAAATTTAACTGGTACAATGAAATGTCGTGAATGTACTGAAGGATATAGTACTAATGGTTTGTTTGGAAGTCAATCGTGTGTAGAAATTAATAATGATGATGGTATGAAATTATATGAAGAAGAATTAATTTCAACAACTATAAGTCAAGTAAATAAAATTCCTGAATCAGTTAATTAAAAAGATGAGAAAAATATTTAATATTTTAATTTTCGTATTTTTGGGTTTAATTGCTATAAATTTTACTTTTGCATGTTTTACTCCAGTGGGTGGAGATGAAAATATTTATTTAGATGAAAATTCAGGAACTAATTTGACTATGTGTCAAGGAGATTATTATTTTGATGATTTAGGAACTCCTGATGGTGTCTTTCATCTTCAAGGTAATAATTATATTCTTGATTGTAATAACTCTAATATTTTTGGAAATCAATCAGGTTCAAATAAAGGAGTTGCATTCAGATTTACTGGAGATGATATCATGCTTAGAAATTGTAATATTAATAATTTTTATATTGGACTAAAATTTGAATCAAGTTCAAATAATATTATCGAAAATATTAATTTTTTATCAAATTCAGATAATGATATTTTTTTAGTTGGAGATAATAATTCATTTACTGATATAACATCAGTTGGTCTTATGGGAGATTTTGGTTTATATAGATTAGAGTATTCAAATAATAATTCTTTTATTAATGTAGATTTAAATCAAGTAAATTATGGATTTTGGTTGCTTGACTCAAATAATAATAATTTTGAAGATATTTTAATTAATCAAAGTGGTTCACAAGGTTTTATGATTGAATCTGGAAATTATAATACTTTAAGGAGTATAACATTTGATCAAACTGGATCTCATGCTATTGAGCTTGGAGGAGCATATACAATAATAGATGATATTGATATTGTTTCATCTGGATATCATGGTATTAATATTTGGGAAAGTCATAATATAATAAGAAATTCAAATCTTTCTAATTGTGTAGAATATGGAATTAAGTTTAATCCAACAGTTAGTAATAATACAATTTATAATAATTATTTTTCAAATAATGGTGAAGCTCATGCTTTTATCAATTCTCAAACTAATAATTTTTTCAATATAACTAAAACTTTAGGCACAAATATTATAGGTGGAACTCATATTGGAGGAAATTATTATGACAATTATACAGGATTAGATATAACTGGGGAGGGTATAGGAAATAGTAGTTATTCTCTTGGAAGCGGAGTATATGATTACTTACCTTTAACAAATAATCAAAGTGTTGCTCCTGCAAGTTCTTGTTTAACTCCTACAAATACTGGTGATATATTCATAACAGAATCAACTACTCTATGTACTGGAACATATATTTTAGAAGATGATTATGAATATATGATGCCAGGTAATGAAGGAGTTTTCATATTAAATGCTAGTGATATTACTTTTGATTGTAATGGTTCTATTTTGGATGGTAATAGCTCTTATTTCGGGATTGTTGCATCTAGTATGTTTTCAAATATTACTATTAAGAATTGTAATGTGATAAATTATTATGGTGGGATTAAATTAGATTCAGATGATTCTACAATTAAAGATTCAACTTTTACTAATATTCAATCAGCAGCCGATGGAACTAATTTTGGAGAGGCTATACAAACTGGAGGACAAAATATGTTAATTGAAAATATTACTATTACAAATTCAAATCGTGGTTTAGACTTTGGTATATCAGGAACGATTAATAATTCAATTATAAATACAATTACTCAAACTGCTTTAAGAATTTCAAATAATGATGGTACAATAATTCAAAATACTCAATTAAGTTCATCAGAGGATGGTTTATATCTTTACGGTGGACAAAATGTTGAAGTAATAAATGTTTCAATTTCTTCTTTGGATACAGGAATAGTATTTCAAGGAGCAAATGATATGATAATTAGAGATTGTAATATTTCAAATAATCAAAATGGAGTTTATTTTTTAGGACATATTGAATTAAATAATAAATTATATAATAATTATTTCTCGAATAATGTAAATTATCATATAAATATGACAAATGTCTATAATAATCTTTTCAATTCTTCAAAAACCTTTGGAACAAATATTATTGGTGGTGCAAATATTGGAGGTAATTATTATGATGATTATTCTGGTCAAGATTTAGATGGAGATGGAATTGGAGAGACTTCTTATCAACTTATAGCAGGAATTGGAACTGTATATGATTATTTACCTTTAACTAATAATCAAAGTGATCCTGTAAGTTTAAATAAAACTATTAATGTAGAAATATTAAATGGTCCTAATTTTAATGAAGGAGATATTGTTCAATTTAGGATTACTTATGCAAATTTTACTGGTACTCCTAATCTAAATATGATCTGTCCAGGTACTATTTATAATGATCCGACAATTTCTTCACCTCATGATAGAAGTTGTAAAATAATTAAGGATGGAAGTTATAATATTAGTTTTAATTTAACTGATTCTGAAGAGAGTGTAATTAAAATAGTTCAAGTAAATGTAAGTAATGTTATTCCATATAATTTAGATCAAGTATCTGGAATTAATCAAGGAGTAGAATATATGTTTCAATTATCATTTGATGATGATGGTATGTTTGATCCATTCAATATCAGTGTTAATTGGGGAGATAATTCATCTTCTTCAATTATAAATACTTATTCTAGATTACATAGCATTTATCATAATTATTCAAATGATGGGAATTATACAATTAATTTTACAGTTAAAGATGATGATGATTTTTCAAATGTATTTTCATTTAATATTACATTAATTGAAGATGAATTTAATATATTCAATAATCAAACAATTACTTTTGGAGAGAATTCAGTTTTAGAATTATTTATTAAAAATATTGTTTCAACTTCTGATTTAAATATTTCTTGGGGTGATAGTTTGAATACTTATAATATTTCAGCTCAAACTAATGGTTCACAATATTCACATAATTATACTAGTTTTGGAAATTATACAATAAATGCATCAATGATTGGTTGTAAGTCTGGAGCATTATGTATTGGTGGAAATACTTATACTGCTACAATGTGGGTTAATGTGATTGGTTATGGTGATAGTATTATTAATGGAGTAGAAAGTTGTGATACTAATAATTTTGGAGGACTAACATGTTCAAATTATGGTCATAACTCTGGAAGTCTATCTTGTAATGCGGGAGTTATTGATTCTAGTTCTTGTTATACTCAATCTTCTGGTGGTGGAGGAGGTAGTTCTGCTTCAAATGATATTGAAGAAGTAATCGAAGTAATTAATACAACTTCGATAAATATTACAAATCCAATACTAAACAATACTTTAACTGAAGATTTAATTAATATGAGTAATTTTCAAAAAATAAATTTAAGTGGAATAAATATTACTCTACTAAATAAAGAAAATGAAACTTTAACTCAAGATTTAATTAATGAATCCGAATTTCTTGAACTAAATATTACAATACCTTTAGTTGAAAATGAAACTAGTTTATTTGATTTTATACCTTATATTGATACTATTTTTGATTTTTTTGAAATAGATTTTGACATTGAAGAATATAATTTCAAACCAAGAGTTTCTTTAATCTTTACACAATTAAAAAGTGATATTGATTGGAGTGAGGAAGTAGTTATTGAAGAAGAAATAATGCCCAGTGATTATGATTTTGAACCAAATATTTATTTAATATTTAATCAATTTAAGGAAGATATTGATTGGAGTGAAGAATTAGTTGTACAAGAAGATTTAGTTCCTTATGATTTTAAATCAACATTAGAGGTGGTATTTGATTCATTAAATTTAGATATTGAAAGAATCCAATAATTATTTTATTCTAAATTTACAAAAATACAGTCACTTGATTTGATTCGTTCGGTACAATTTTAAATTAAAAAATTAAAAATAGTTTTTTAAATGAATATCATTCTATTCTATTATGGAAACTTCAAAAGTATTGATAATAATTATAATTCCACTGATTTCGGCATTAATTGGTTGGCTAACTAATTTCGTTGCAATAAAATCTTTATTTAGACCAAATAAAAGAATTAATTTTTTCGGTTTTAGGATTCAAGGTGTTATTCCTAAAAGAAAGAAAGTTCTAGCAGTAAAAATTGCTGAGATTGTTGAAGAATATTTATTAGATCATAAAGATATAGAACAGATATTTTCAAATCCTAAGAATAAGGAGAAAATTAAGAATAGGGTTTTACCTATTGTTAAAGATAGAATTGTCCAAAAAATTCCTTTAATGTTTAAGTCTATAGCTGAGCCACTTATTAATAAAATACTTGATGAAGAGATAGATTCTATTATTGAGAAATTATCTAAAGAGCTTGCAGATCATGCATTTGAAAATTTAGATATTAAGAATATTGTAAAAGAAAAAATTGAGAATTATGATACTAATGAAATGGAGACAATTATTTACAAAATAGCTTCTAAAGAATTGAAACATATTGAGTATTTAGGTGGCTTAATTGGATTAATTATTGGATTAACTCAAGTTGGTTTATTTGTTTTTTTGGGTTAAAATACTAATATTTTAATGTTGTAAATCCGTATTGTACATCATCTACGGTTTTTGCATCTTTTAGTATTAATGTATTTTCAGGATTTCGATTAATATATGAAAATATTGGTAATAGTGGAAGTCCTGATTTCATAAATCTTTTTTTCACTTCTTTGATATTTGTTTCAAAGTCTAATTCAAGTAATTGTTCTAATTTTCTTTCAGATACATTAGGTTTAGTTATTTCATTGAAGAAATTTAAAAATTGTCCAATATAGTCGCGAAGAGTATCTTTAATTAGTTTTTCGGGATGTGGTTTTGGTTGATTTTTGTAACCCTCACTTAATACAAATTTAAATTGTTCTTCCGATTCTTCTATTAGAAATTGAAAGTGATACATTTTGGTATTCTCTGGTTCGTAATATAGCCAGGAAGGAATTGAAGGATTTTCAATTGTGAGCATATATTCTTTTAATGAGAATGAATCTAGTATTGAATCAATGAATCTTGAATGAGTATCCTGTTCATTTCCTTGGTTGTTTCTATCATAATAATTTTGCCAAATTGATATAAAGTTTAATGATGATATCATTGAAGAATCTAAAGTTATAAATATATCTTTATCTGAGTTTAAAGTTGAGTCAATTGTTTTAAGATTGGTCTTCATTTACTATATAGTAGTAATTATTTTCAATTTATAAAATCTTTTGTTTATTTATTCATATATCCTTATTTAACATAAATGTTATAAATATCTTGAGAATTAATTTATTAAAATGGGTAAATTAATAAAACTTGTATGTGCTAGTGATGATGGTGTTAATTTTTCAAGAGAACATTTTGGTTCTGCTAAGAAATATTTATTTTATACTTTGAATTTAGATTCTGGCGAAATAATTTTTTTAAAAGAAATAAATAATTCAACTCCTGATGAAAGAGGTCATGCTGATCCTGAAAAAGCAAAAGCAGTTTCGGATTTTTTAAGTGATGCTAAAATATTAATTAATTTTGTTTTTGGACCTAATATTGTAAAAATGAGAAAGAAATTTGTGCCAATTATATCTAAGGAAGAAAATATTGATATTGCTTTAGGAAAGATAAATGAAGTTTTAGAGAATATTGTATCTACAATAGATAATAATGGTGATAAAGATATTTTATATATTAATAAATAATTGTTATTTTTCAATATTAATTAATTAATTATTAAGCTCTTTATTGGTAGGGGTAACAAAGATTTAATATACTAATATAATAATTATTTTATATATTAAAGATGAAGTTTCGTAATGTTTTTATTTCTAAGTTATTTTTACTATTTTTTTTACTATTTTCTTCGAGCATTTATGCTATAGATTTTGATAATGATTCAATGGATGATTCATGGGAGATACTTTATGGATTAGATAATACTTCTGCTTTAGATGCGAGTTTAGATTTAGATACAGATGGTTTAATTAATTTATGGGAGTATTTGTTAGGATTTAATCCTACTTTAGATAATTCAGATTCAATTATAACTATTTCAAATGAGTCACTAAATGGAATAGATGATCCTTTTGAAGATTTAGATTTGGATTCCCTTACAAATGATGAAGAAATAAATGTTTATTTCACAAATCCTTTGACTAATGATACTGATGTTGATAATTTGTCTGATTATGATGAGGTTATTACTTATTTTACTAATGCTAGTTATTTTGATACTGATTATGATTTGATTTCAGATTATCATGAATTGTTTACTTATTTTACAAATGCTACAGATTCTGATACCGATAGTGATAGTTTGTCTGATTATGATGAGTTATTTGTTTATTTGACTAATGTTAGTTATTTTGATACTGATTATGATAATTTATCTGATTATGATGAATTAATTGTTTATTTCACTAGTCCTTTCTTGAATGATACTGATAGCGATAATTTATCTGATTTTGATGAAGCGACTCTTTATTTTAGTAGTGGAAATGCTTCTGATTCTGATAGTGATAATTTGTCTGATTATAATGAGGTTATTACATATTTTACAAATGCAAGTTATTTTGATAGTGATTATGATTTGATTTCAGATTATCATGAATTATTTACTACTTTCACAGACCCTTTGAATAATGATACTGATAGTGATAATTTATCTGATTATGATGAGTTGTTTGTTTATTCTACTAATCCATTCTTGATTGATACTGAGAATGATAGTTTATCTGATTATAGTGAAGTGATAATTTATTTAACTAGTCCTTTTTTGAATGATACTGATAGTGATAATCTTTCAGATTATGATGAAGTTATTACTTATTTCACGAATGCAAGTTATTTTGATACTGATAGTGATAATCTTTCAGATTATGATGAGTTATTTACTTATTTTACTAATCCTTTGAATAACGATACTGATGTTGATAATTTGTCTGATTATGATGAGATGTTTACCTATTTTACTAATCCTTTGAATAATGATTCTGATAGTGATAATTTGTCTGATTATAGTGAGTTAATAATTTATTCTACTAGTCCTTTTTTGAATGATACTGATAGTGATAATCTCTCAGATTATAATGAGGTTATTACATATTTTACAAATGCAAGTTATTTTGATAGTGATTATGATTTGATTTCAGATTATCAGGAATTATTTACTACTTTCACAGACCCTTTGAATAATGATACTGATGTTGATAATTTGTCTGATTATGATGAGTTGTTTGTTTATCATTCATCTCCTTTTATTATAGATACTGATTTGGATGGTATCGATGATGGGGCAGAGGTTGTAGCTGGCAGTGATCCGATTGTTGGATTTGTTGGAACTCAGGATAGGTATTTTTTAAATTTTGGTGATGAAGTAGAATACTTTTTTAATCTGACTTTAGGATATGAAACTTATAATTCAGTTCTGAAAAATGTTTTACCAGATAATTTAATTTATGCTGATTCGAGTAATAATGCTTCAGTTTTTCCATCAATTAATGGGAATGAAATAAGTTGGGACTTAGGTAATATATCTATTGATACAACTTTTGCTTTTAGTATAAAAGGTTATCTTCTAGATAATTTATCTTTAAATTTATTATCTCAGATTGATGAGAATATGTTAATTTATGATTATGAAAATATTTTAGGAGGATTTCATACTGATTCTTATTTGTTTAATAAAATTAATGTGACTGAGCCAATCTTGTCTATGTCTTATTTTGCTAATGTATCTGAAGTAGCAGTTGGCGAAGATATATTTTATAGTATTAATATTACTAATTTAGGAACTGAGGTTTATAATTTGCAATTATCAGATTTACTTCCAGAAGGTATAGATTTTATTTCTTCTAATCCAGCCCCTTCAAGTGTTAATTCGTCTAATATTACCTTTTATTTTACTAATCTTAGTTCTTCTTTGAGTATTGGAATTGTTGGAAGAGTAAATGTTACTTACCCTAGTCTTGAAGATGTTTTAATTAGAGATTTATTAGCTTCAGAGGTTGAACTATTTGCATATTCAAATTTAAATACAACTATTGCTAGAGAATATGATTTGTTTAATCAGACTAATGTGATGGTTAAGAATGCTGGAATTGTATTAGATAATAATGTTTCAACTGTCTCAATTGGAGATTATTTTGAAGCTCAGATTATAATGAATTTTTCTAATGCTGGAGCAAATAATGTTAGATTGTATAATTATTTACCTTTTGGTTCTGAGTATGTAAATTATAGTTCGAGTATTCCTTCTATTATTAATCAAACGGGAGATGTTGTTGAGTTTGATTTTTCTAATGTTAGTTTGGGAGTTTATTTTTTGAATGTAACTTATTTTGCAAATAATTCTATCAATGATGGTGATATTTTAACAAATAATCTTTCATTTTATTATCAAAATTCTACGGCTTATGTTTATCTTCTTAATACTCAAGATTTAGTGTCGGTTTTAGAGCCAGATTTATTGATTACTAATAATGCTTTTTCTCCAGTTTCAGTTGGTGATTTATTAACATATATTGTTGATGTTAGTAATGTTGGTAATGGGACTGCTTATTCTCCTTTGGTTTTAAATGAGTTGGAAGATGGTGTTGAGTTTGTTTCTTCTTTGCCTTTCTCTCCTGATAATTTATCTGGAGTTTATAATGAGACTTTAAGTTTTAATTTACCTGATTTAGATGTTTTGGATATCTATCAGATTAATATTACTGTGAATATTACAGATAAGTATCATTCAGGATTAGGGGTTCTTTCAAATGATAGTTTTACCAACAAGGTTAATGTTAGTTATTTTTCTACAAGTAATATTAATTTGTCGAGAGGTTATTTTAATTATACTAATTCAACTAGTTTGATTAAGGATGGAGCGATTGCTAAGGATACTAGTGGAATTATTAATTTGAATTCTACTTCTGCTATTCGTGTTTCGGAGAATTTTAATTATAATATTTTAGTTAATTTTACTGGAGCTCCCGCTAATACTGTTTTAGTAGAAGATTTATTGCCTGCAGGAATAGTGTTTGTTAATGAGACTAATTCTTATAACAGTTCTGCATTGAATATTAATGGTAGTTTGCTTACTTGGAATTTTGGAAATTTGAATGGAAGTGATCCTTTAATTACAATTAATTTGACAGTTTTTGTTAATGAGTCTTCTAGTTATTTTTCAAGTAATACTTTTGTTAATACTGCGAATCTTACTTATTCAAATTCTTATGGTTCTAGTATTCTAAGGCAAGATTCTGCAACAGTATATGTTGTTGAGCCAAATCCAGTAATTAGTAATATGTTGATTAATATTTCTGGTACTCCACAATATCATATTTATCTTGAAAATATTAATTATTCTGATAGTTTTGAAGTGGATTTAGGAGGATGGAGTCAGTCTGCTTTAGATGATAGGGATTGGACAATTGATGCATCAGGAACTCCATCTTCGACAACTGGTCCTTCTAGTGCAAGTGATGGATCTAATTATATATATACTGAGACTTCGGATCCTGTACTTAATGGTGATGTATTTATTTTAGAGAAGGCAGTTAATTTGACTGAAAGTGTTATTGCTCAAATTCGTTTTGATTATCATATGTATTTTTCAGGTTCAAGTAGTGGTGGAACTTTAGAGTTGTATGTTAATAATGGAGTTGATAATTTAGTCTGGAATTTGAGTGGTGATCAAGGTGATTTATGGTATGAGGATGAATTGGTTGATATTAGTTCTTATTCAGGTCAAGAAGTTACCTTGAAGTTTAAATTTACTGTAGGTACAAATGAAAATTATTATAATGACTGCGCTTTGGATGATATTTTAGTTGTTAAGAAAAGAAATGTTACTGTAAATTCAATTATTGAGGTTGGTGATTTGATTAATTATAATTTGAATATCTCTAATCCTGCTCGTTCTGGTAATATTTATAATTCGGAATTATATAATATTACTTTGATTGATTTGATTCCGAATGGTTTTTTATTTAATTCATCTACTTTATTGCCTGATTTTGTGAATTCAACTCATTTGATTTGGAATCTAGGTGATTTAGCTGTTGATAATAATTTAGAGATTAATTTAACTTATGAATTGAATTCGACTTATATTGGTACAGATTTGGTTTTAGCAGAAGATTTATTTACAAATAATATTCTTGTTGAGGGTTATAGTTTCTTGAATGAGAGTTTAGCTAGAGTGTATAATTTGAATTCAAGTTCATTGGATATAATAGTAAAGAGTCCTTTGATTAATTCAAGTTCATCTGTATTGAATGTTACTGTAGGGGATTTTTTTAATTATAGTTTGAATTTTAATTTGAGTTATGCTCCTTCAAATTCTGTTGTTTTGGAAAATATTTTACCTTTTGGTTTAGAGTTTGTTAATTCTAGTTCATCTCATGCTAATGTTTTTGATAGTTCAGGAAATAGTCTTAAATTTGATTTTGGTAATTTAACTGAAGGCTTTTATATTGTAGATTTATTGGTTTTTGTAAATGATAGTATTTCTAATGGTGAGATGCTTAATAATATAGTTTATTTGAATTATAGTTCAAATAATGAGAGTGTTTTTAGAATTAGTTCTAGTAGTTTTGTTGAGGTTTTAGAGCCGGACTTATTAATTGTTAATAATGGTTTTTCTCCGGTTTCGGTTGGAGATTTATTGACATATATTGTTGATATTAGTAATGTTGGAAGTGGGACTGCTTATTTACCTTTAGTTTTAAATGAGTTATCAAATGGAGTTGATTTTATATCTTCTTCACCTATGCCTGATAATTTGTCTGGAGTTTATAATGAGACACTTAGTTTTAATTTACCTGATTTAAATGTTTTAGATAGTTATCAAATTAATATTACTGTAAATATTACTGATAATTATAGATCAGGATTTTTGATTTTAGCAAATGATAGTTTGACAAATAAGGTTAATGTTAGTTATTATTCTACGAGTAATACTAGTTTAGCAAGAGAATATATTAATGCTACTAATTCTACTAGTTTGATTAAGGATGGAGCAATTATTAAGGATACTCAAGGAACTATTGATATTGGAGCTACTCATGCAGTAAGGCTTGGCGAGAATTTTGTTTATGAGTTAATTGTTAATTTTACTGGAGCTCCTGCTAATAGTGTTTTAGTTCAAGATTTATTACCTACAGATTTAGTTTTTGTTAATGAGACTAATTCTTATAATAGTTCTGCATTTAATATTACTGGTAATTTGCTTACATGGAATTTTGGGAATTTATCGTCAGCTAAGACTGTAATTTATATTAATTTTACTGCATATATTAATAGTTCTTCTTTACTTTTATCCTCGAATTCGACAGTTAATTCTGCTGATTTGATTTATTATAATTCTTATGGTTCTAGCATATTAAAACAAGATTCTGCTTCAATTTTTGTAGTTGAACCAAATATTAAAATAACTAATACACTTTTGTCTTCAGGTTCAAAAGATATTGGAGATTTAATTGATTATAGAATAAATTTTACTAATTATGCTAGATTAGGTAATAATTATAATTCAGAGTTATATGATAGTTTCTTAGAAATTCCAATTACGAATGGTCTTGTTTATAATTCTTCTAGTAAATTACCATTTTTAGTAAATTTAACTCATATCGTTTTGGATTTAGGAAATTTTTCAATTAATGAGACAAAAGAGGTGAATGTAAGTTTTAATGTTAATCAGAGTTATAGAACTAATGATTTAGTTTTCTCAGATGATTTATTTTATTTGGATTCACAAATTCAAGGATATAGTAATTATAATATTTCAAGTGCTAGAGTTTATGTTGAAAATTTCACTTCGTCATCTTTTGATATTAATTCTCCTGAGTTGTATCTTTCTCAAAATTTATCTGGATTGAGTATTGGTGATTCTCAAAGGTATGAAATTGTATTGAATTTTTCGAATGCTCCAGTAAAGAGTGCTTTAGTTAAAAATACTATTCCTAATGGAACTAATTTTTTTAATTTTACTTCCAATGTTAGTGTTTCTTTTTCTCAAATAGGTAATGATTTATTTTTTGATTTTGGGAATGTATCTCAAGGCATTTATGGATTGAGTTTGATTGTGTATGTGAATGCTTCATTGAATGCTGGAGATTTAATGGAGAATAAAGTTAATTTCTCATATCTTTCCTCTGTTAATACTGTATATTCTTTAAATGATAGTATCTTCTCAAATATTGTTGAGCCTTTTATTTCATTTTCGATTGATTCTAATCCATTTATTTTTGTTAATGAGTTGTTGATTTATAGCTTAAATATTACTAATTTTGGAAATTCAACTGCTTATCATGTTGAATTAGTAGATATTATTCCTGAGGGTTTTGAATTTGTTTCTTCATCGATTATCCCTTCATTAATTACTGGAATTTATAATGAAACTTTAATTTATAATTTGAGTCAAATCTTAGCTGGAGAAAATATTATTTTGAATATAACATTAAATGTTACTGATGATTATTTTAATGATGAACTTATTTTTGCAGATGATATTTTTAATAATTTTGGAAATCTTACTTATTTTTCATCTATTAATCAAAGTCTTGCAATAGAGTATCAAGTTTTGGCTAATTACTCTAATACTGTTTCTAAACCTGAATTATTAGTTTTATCTTTGCCTAGTAATGTTATTGTTGGGGAATTATTGAATTATAGTATTTTGTTAAATTTTACTAATGCTCCTGTTAAGGATGCATTGATTAGAACTAAACTTAATTCTGAACTAAGTTTATATTCTTTTAATAGTTCTTATTCAGGAGTTGGATTTAGTTTGGATAATGATACACTTTATTGGAATTATAGTATGATGCTTATTAATTATTCTTCACTTATAAATCTTAATTTATCTGTATATTTGAAGAATGTTACTAATTTGAGTTTGGGAGATTTATTTTCAAATACTTTTGTTTTCGAATATTCTAATTCTATTTTAGATAAATTTAATCTTTCTGAGTTAGAGTCATTTGTTGTGAATAGTCCTAATTTGGAAGTTCATATGTCTCAAAATAAATCTTTTGTCGAGGTTTATGATTATATTAGATATGATATTAATGTTTCAAATTTTGATGTTATTGGAAATTATACTTCTAAGGCTTATGATGTTAGTTTGATTGATTATTTACCAAAAGAGATTCAGTTTGTTAATTCAACTATTTTAAGAGATGATAGTAATACTGAGAATTTAAGTTTTTATTTGGGAGATATGGATGTTGGTGATATTATTACCTTCTCAATTGAAGGATATGTTAAAGAGATAGAGAATGTAACTTTAGATAATTTTTCTCATGCTACAAGTTTAGTTAATGTTGCTGGTTTTTCTTTGAAGAATTCTTCTTATAAAAAGGAGTATTTAAATTCAACATTTATTCATACTGTTAGATATGATGTAACTTCACCTGTTATTTATTCAGCTTATGTTAAGCCTAAAGGAATTGCAACTGGTGAGAATGTTTCTTTATTTTTGGATGCTTTTGATGTTATTGAAATTGATAAGTGTTATACAAATATTACTCTGCCAAATTTATCTGTATCTCAAGTTTTTGATGTTTGTGAGGAAAAGCAATATAGTGTTCCTTTAATTAATGGTAATTTTAGTGTAGAATTCTTTGTTAATGATACTTCTTCAAATATTGCATCTTTGGGTGGTTTTACTTTTGAGGCTAAAGATCCTATTAGTTTTGAGATTGAACTTGTTGATAAGAATATAACTGATACAAATACAAGTATTGAAATTTACTATGAAGATGATTTGATTTCAATTTCAGTTGGTTCTAATATGTCTACAGTTTTATCAAATTTCTCTTATGATATTTTGTTTAAATCTTATGAGCAGTCTTTAGTTGTTAAATTAGACTCGGTAGTTATTAGTGAGAATTTGAATCAGAGTATTGGTTTTGATAAGATTTTGACAAATCCAGATTCTTTAGTAGTTTATGGAGTTGAGAATGATAATTATTCTTTTTCTAATGCTCAAGTTGAGATTTCTTATAATGGTCTTTCTTATAGTGATGAAGATAATCTTTATGTTCAAGTTTGTGAAGATTGGGTTTATTTTAATGCGTCGTGTAATTCTACTTGGAATAATTTATCTGCTCAGCAAGATAGTGTAAATAATTTGTTTAAGTTTAATAGGAGTAGTTTTAGTGCTTTTGCTATTAATGAGGTTATTGTTTCTGGTAGTTCTGGTGGTGATTCTGAAGATGTTTCGGATACTTCAGATAGTTCTTCAGGTTCATCTTCAGGTGGTTCTGATAGTCCTGTTGATGAGCAAGAATATATTCCTGTGACTGTGGATGATTCAAATTATAATGTTTTAGTAGAATGTGTTGAGAATTGGGTTTGTTCTGATTGGAGTGTTTGTGATTCAAATGATTCTCAATTCAGAGTGTGTAGTGATGTGAATATTTGTAATAGTTTTACAGATAAGCCTTTAGTTTTACAGGATTGTGTTTCTGAGAGAAAATGGGATGGAGTATTGAATTTTGGTTCTAAGATTTATAATAATGATGGAGTTGTTAATGTTATTAATTTTACTAAAAGAATTTTTAATTTTGTTTGGATGCAATTGTTATGGATTGGAATGTTAATTAATGTATCTTTCTTGATTTTAATTGTTTATTTAAGATATGCTATTATTAAGAACTTTGATAAGAGTCCTATAAGAGTTCAAGGGTTTTCTCTTGATTATTATAAAAATAATGGAAAGGTTAAATCTGCAAGAGCTTCATTTAGATTTTATACACTTATTGGAATAAGTGTTTTTGTTCCAGTTTTCGCATATTTCTTAAATTTTTTAAATATAGGTTTGATTATTGGAGTTACTTCAGAATTTATACTTTTAATTATGTTGAAGATTGAGTATTTTATGAAATTTAGTAAGTAGTTGATTTTCACTCACTCATTTCTGAAGATAATTTCTTTGAATTTTTGAACAAACTATTTTTTTAAAATAGTTCTTGTGCAAACTTTATTCTTTCTGAATTAAATTTTTCATTTTTTCTACATACTCAGGTCTGATATAGTTATCGATAGTTACTTTGTAGTCTGTTTCCCAGTTGTTTTTTGTTTTATTAAATTTCTTATGACCTAGATTTAAACCTATTTCTTTGAATTTGTCCAATACTTTTTTCTTAGGAATTGGAGCAGTATGGTTTCGGATAAATTTTCTACACTGAGAGTCTGCATAGTATGAACGAATGATATGTGGATAGAAATGTTTTCCAGTGTATTTGAATAAAATTTTAGAGAATGCTTGCGAGTGTATTGGAGTTCCATTTTTATCTGTGAATATAAAATCGTTTTTCTTTTTTTTGTCAAGAAGTTCTTTTAGTTGTTTTGTGTAGAATGATGGGAATTCTTTTATTATGTCTTGCTCAATTCCATCTTTTCCTATGAATTTGAATTCAACTCGGTTGTTATGGATAGTTATATCTTCTTTTTGGAGAGTTGTAAGACCTTTGTGGGAGAGATTGTTATAGTATTCTATATTTCCTACTCGAATATATGTTTTTATCAGTGTATAGAGTGCTATGTGTTCAATTGTTTTTTTCTTTTTTAGGTCAAATTCTAATTTTTCTATGATTGTTGGATATTCTCTTATGAATGAATTTACAATTGATGCTTTTTTCTTTTTTTCATGCTCGATTTTTTCTTCAGAGTATAGATATGTTTTAGTTCCTGATATGTTTTCATAGGATATGTCCCATTCATATTTTTTATTGTTGTTGAATTTGAGATTTTTTGCAAATATTGAGAATCCTCCTCTTGCAAGTTTTTTTCCGTCTGGGAGAATTGTTATTCTTTTCCCTGAAATTAATTCATTTGAGTTTAAGTATCCATTTAAAAATTCTTGATTGTCTTCATCAAGAAGAATGTTTAGGTTGTTATTCTTAGAATATTTTTCAATTAAATTTTGAATATTTTTATTTGTTTCGCCAGTTGGAATCCAGTTATTGTTTTGTTTAATGTATTCATTTAAATCAGAAATTTTGATTCTTTTGGATCCATTTTGAAACTGGTCTTTTTTATTCATACATATTTTTTGTTAATTTAGTTTATAAATTTTTATTTTCATTTTTTAATATCTTTAGTGGTTTTTAATTAAGAAAACGATACTTATATAAGTTAAGAAATTCATATGCACTAATGGGTAGAGTTAATATTTTTGATTTGGAATTTAAATTATATGGAGGTGATTCTATTTCTAAAGGTGTTTTAGATTTTTATGTTGATAAAGGGTTATTTATTGGACTTTCTATTGATTCTAGTTTTGAAAATAAATATGGGTGTAGGGTGTTAATAGGAAGTAAAAATGATGAAACTATTACTTTACTTAGAGTTCCTAATCCTATTATGAAAAACTTACCTTTAGGATGTATTGTTATTCCTTTTAATTGTGATAATGTTGGTGGTGGAAATTATTTGTGCGATTATTATACTTTTGGTAATAATTATTTAGGGTCTAAAAATCATTTGAGTAAATTTTCAGGTTATGATTCGAAATTTATTGATACGATTAGTTGTTTGAAAGAATCTTATGGTGATGATTGTTTGAAATTACCTATTGTTGATTCTATTTCTGAGAAAGTTTCAGATTCTAGTTTTAGAAGTTTATTGGATTGTTTGAAAAAAAATTGTGAGTTTGAGTGGAGTTTAGAACCTATTTCAGGGAAACTTAAATTAAATAAAAATAATTCTCTTTCTTAAAGTTAAGTTTATAAATATGTAAATTAGTTTTTAACTTATGAAGGATGAAAAACCTTTGTGGTTAGTTCCAATTAGTTCTATTGTTGGTATTACTAAAGTTTTTCCTGAAAAATATGGTTTTAAGAATATTTTAGATTTTAAAAAGAATGGGATGTATTCTGAACTTGTTTTAAAAAAAAATAAAAATTTTGAATTGATTTTTGATTTAGTTTCGATTTTATTTCCTGAAAAAATTAAAAGAGAAATTGATGATTTAAGTGGTTTTGAAGAAATTGAGGATATTGTGAATTATGGGTGGCCATATAAACCTAAAGGAAAGAAGTTTTTGGATGAGAGTTTGAATAGTTCGATTAATGTTAGATATGGTAGAATTAATCAGAGATTAGGTTTAAATTTGAAGTTGGAAAAATTTACAGATATTAATTATCATTATAAAAATATTGGCTTGAATAGTGATTCTAAAGTTTTATGGTATGTTGATATGTTTTATAAAAATTTATATGATTTTATTTTGGATGATAATTTGGAGTTTAGTATAGGTGAAGAATTTTTTCTTGAGAATTTTTTGAATGTTAGATCACAAATTTCTGATTCTTTGATGGAGAAAGATTTTGAGAAAACAATCCATAGAGTTAATAATTCGATGTTTAGGTGTTCTATTACTCCTTGTTTGGAAGGTAAGAGAAAATATACTAAAAGAAATTCTACTCAAATGGATTTATTTTGAATTTTTATTTTGAGTTATTTATATTTTTTTATTGTACTTTTCCTGCTTATTACTTACAAAAAATTGTTAAAAAAAGATTGTATGAGAGCTCATTTTTTGATTTTAAAGATTGAAAGTTATCATTTTTGATTATAAGTTTTTGAATCCAATTTGATTAAAACTTACTATCATTTACAATTATTTCTAGTTATCTTATTTTATAGTTCGAAATTCACACTTTCAAAATAGTTGCTTAAAAGTTATTATCAATTCTAACATTTTCATAGTTTTTATTTTGTTGAAAATTTATAGTTTTGCTAGTTATTTTTAAGTAGTATCTTGTTTTAAAAATTATAATTTTTGCTAGCAAGTTTTAGTCAAGTAAAATTTTACTATGTTCTCCTAGATTCACACTTTCAATTACTATTGTGATTAAATATTCACACTTTTAAAATAATATTTTTCTGATGAAGGGTATATTTAGTATAAAAAAATTCCGCTTTGAATTAAATTAGCTGTTATAAATGTATTAAATACTCCTAATATAAGGATTAAACCTAATAGAAGGTATATTGTAGATATTTTTAATATTTTCATTTTTCAATTATATTTGAAAATATTTTATTTTGTATTTTACTTTGTTTCATTTTTCATGAAGTTGTTTATAATTTTTATAATATTGGTGCTTGTTTATTTTTGGCTCCCTAGAATAGTTTCCTGAGATATCTGATTCAAAAATACTAATCGTATTTTTTTCTCCAAGTTTTTCTAGGATTGGTCTAGGAAATACGAAATATCCATTTTCTCTAATATTTCCATCAAAATTTTCGAAGCATACGCAAATTAAGTATTCGTAATTGCCTTGAGGCATTTTAAACTCCCAAAAGTTGTAATTATATTCGTTTCCTTTTTTTCTTGTTTTGTGATTGGTCATTAGAGCGCTTGTAATAGTCAATTTCTGTAGTGAACTTGTCAGGAGCTCAAATCCAAGACTTTTTTCAGTTTCTTGAGTTATTATACCCTTCTTGGCGAATTTATGACGAACATACATACGCGATAAGTAATCTTTGTTTAAATCTGCTAACATTTTACTTAATTTTGAAATGGTGGCCCATAACTATTGAATATCCTACTGCCATAGGAATTACAAATATCATTGCTAATGCGTAGAGCATATAGATCCCATATCTTATGTGTTTTGGATGTTTTTTTGCATATTGTGGCGCATGTTTATTCATAGTACTTTATTGTGTCTATTCTTTATAAGTCTTTCTAATAACTAACTTATTAGAAGTATGCGTATAATGTATATTATACGAAGTTGTTGTATTGGTAGATTTTGAAGCGTGGATAATTAGTGGTTTTGCTAGCAAGTTTTAAGCAAGTAAAGAAAAAGAAGAATTTTAATTATTTTACATACTCTTCAATTTTTTTATATCTCATTTCTTTATATTTTTTATATTTTTTCTTTATTTAATAAAATTAAACTAATAATTATTAAGATATAACTGATGATAAATATAAAAAATTCAGTTTGTGCTAGGAGTCCTATATTATTAACTGAATTTAGAAATGAAGAAAAAAACTTTGAAAATTCTATTAATGGAGAAATGCTTAATATTAAAGTTAGGTATAAAACTCCTTTATTGAAATATTCCTTATTTGTGTTTTCTGTAAGTTTATTATGTTTATTATCTGCTTTATCCTTATACTCATTTTTTTTCATATTAATATTTAAGAATTTATAAGTATAAATAAGTTTGTATTATTCGAATCTTTATTTCTTATATATTTTTCTGCTCAAAACTATTTTTACTTGTAAAAATTGCACCGAACGAATACTTACGAGTGACTGTGAATAAAAAGTCTCTTTAGTTTTGATCTTATTTCTTTCTATTGATATCTTGGCACTTTGGGGCTTTTATTAGTTGTTTAGTATTTCCTTTAATTATTCTTTTTGTTTTTTAATAGATTTAGGATAAATTTTTCTACTTCGAAAGTGTGATTATTTAATCACAATAGATTTTAAAAGTGTGAATTATTTAGAACACTACAGTTTTATATGATTAAATATTACTGTCAATTATCACTATTTTATGTTGTTGTTAGTGACTAAATATTGTTAGCAAAACTAACCATTTCTATCCTATTAATTGATTAAAAGTTGTTGTCATTTATAGTATTTTTTAATTATTTTATTTTAAAAGTGTGAATTTATTTTCTTTAGTTTTATTTTTGCTTAAAACTTATTAGCAGAGAGTAGTTATTTTAACAAAAATATTGGACAAGTATTAGTAGTTTTTGATAGTAATTTTTTAGCAGAAAAGAATTTTATTTCCATACTCTTATAAATTATAAAATTTAATTTTTACTTATGGGGAATAAACTTCCCGAAATTTTATATCATGAAAATTGATCAATAATAAATAAAAGTATTTGTTTTATAAATTTGATTTATACTTCTTGAGTAATCCACCTAATAATTTGCCAATTAATTCAGACTTCTCAATTAATAATGTATATTGATTAAATGGTAAAAAATGCAAATCTTTTGAGATTCTTAATAGAAGTTTGAATTTATCAAAAAGATACACAATTTTTCTTAATTGTGAAGTCTTATCTCTTTGATTTAGCTTTGTAAATCTATCAAGTGCAATTAGCATTTCAATTGCAGTATTATCAATATTATGTCTTAAAGTGAATTTTTCACTTTTAGGAAATCTTGCAAGTGAAGGATATAGATTCAAATAGAGGTTGTATAATTCATGATACAACAAAAATCCATCATCTTTATTGAAATTCTTACTTTCCATTTTATTTAATGCTTAAAAAATCTATTTAGAATTTTTATTGTTATTATCAGGTTGTTCAAGTTTTCTTATTAATCCATTCATATATTTGATACTATTTTCAATTGTATCTGAATTATCATCTTTGATGATATTCAAATCTTTTAAGATTGATAGTTCAATTTGCAGTTGAGAAAGTGAGATTCTAACTTTGTTGTATATTTGCAACTTCCCCTTCATAGGCCAGTAATTATACCCAGCATTCAAGTTTGGAAAGATTTCTATTGTATGGTCGTATGCATTATCAATAAGTTTTTTATGGATTGAATTATTCTGTTTCAAATCTTCAAGTTCTCGAATTACTTTCAAAAAAGTTGCAAAGTATTCTCTATATATTGGTAGGTCAAATACATTCATTTTTCATTATTGTTATACATGTTTTTTAGAGTTTGGGATGGCATTTAGCCATCCCCCAGAGTTCCAGATATTTAGAATTTTAGAAATCTAAAGTTACCCGCTCATTGGTGCAATGTTCATGGTGCATACGAGCAACGAAACCCAGTGCCCGCGTACGAGAGCGAAGGACCATTGCTCAAGACCAGAGCAAACGCACCAGCATCGGCACCATTGTTCCAAGAACCACCACGAAGGAAAACAGCAGTAGGAGAACAAAATCCAGGTCCACAATTATCAGGAGCTTCATTTATTGAGTTATAAGCTCCAGCCAAACTTGCTCCATCGTAGTATCTACCCATACT
>JAQICV010000007.1 GCA_027858315.1 Candidatus Woesearchaeota archaeon | reverse complement strand
TTTTTGATGAGGATATATCTTATGTACGACCTATAGCTATGACTTTGAAAAAGGCCTTAAACATCTACTCTATTATTTGCTAAAAACACCTGATAACCCTTTTACATAATTAGTACTATTATATTAGAAACTAAGTTTAAAAGGGTTAAGAATGGCTAAAGATAAGATTAAAAATACTAATATAAAGAATAGGAGCAAAAAAGGACTTCTTAAGTACTTTAATATTTCCACTAAGAAAACAAAAGATTATCCTAATGGAATAGCCCCAGGAAAAGAGATCAAAGACACTTCCAATAATAAACTAGACAAATTAGTACCAATCAATTTTCCTAATGATTTAAAAAAAACTTGGGAGTTTTTTGAAAAAGATTTTATGATTTCCAATAAACACAATACTCCAGAGAAAAGACAAACTAGAGATAGAGAACTTAGATTTATGGTATCAAATGGTGGATGGATGAGTAGTGCTACTCAAATATATACTAATGAAACTACCCAGTCCGACTCTCAAGATAGGATTATAGGGATAAAAGGTACTAAAAAAGGTACTGAATCTTATTTTTATAAATGGCTAAACGATATAGGACTAAAAAATAGCACAATACACTCACTAGCCTATGATCTAACTGTTTATGGTAATGCTATCTACATTAAAAGCGTTGACTTAAATGGTGCTGGAATCACACAGGTAACAGCTATAGACCAATCTGAGTGCAAAGATGTTATAGAGTTTCAAGGTGTTAGAGTTAAACAGGCTATGAAAGATAATCAATCTTATATAACAGTAAGAGATAGATATGACTCTATTAAAAAACTATCTCGGCTCTTTAATCAAGAAATGTTAACAACGGATTATGCCCTTTGGTATCAGAACTTTATTTTTGGTTATACTATAGGTGATAATATTCTCCCTCCTTGGTCTGTAACACATTTTAGAAGACAAACTATAGAAAGTGAATTTTACCCTTATGGTAAGCCTATGTTCATAGAATCTCTTGCACCTTATAAATCCTTTAAAACTACAGAAATGCTAGTTGATATGGCTAGACCAGCATCATTTCCTACTAAAGTATTTGAGATTCAAGGGTCTGAGGATATGACAGAGGGTGAGCTGTTTCAAAAAGTAAATGCTGTCCGTCAAATGTATCAAAATATCACTGAAGCTTCTAAAAATAAAGATGAGATTTCAGTAGGAGAGTCTATATTTAGTGTTAAAGGTTTTGTAGAGTTTAAACAATTTGAAAGTAGGATGGATCTTAATGACATAGCAGATCTTGATGCTAAGAAAAAAGACTTAATTTACTCTACAGGAATACCAGAGGGTATTATAGATACTACTCAAAGCTCATGGGGAAGTAGTGGTCAAGCATTATTACAACAATCAAAAATTGTAGCTAGAAACGTCTATCCTTCACAAACTACTTTTATAGAAAATATAGCTAATGACTTTAAAATACATCTTATGTTAACTGGAGATTTACAAGGTGAAGATACAGAATTTGAAATCTACATGAACTATCCTGTAATTGAAGAATCAAGTGATAGAATGCGATTAAAATCTGACTCAATTAGACTAGCAAATGATATACTAGCTAATCTAGGAACGTCTTTAGGATTAGATAGAGGCGAAGCTCTACCTTCGAGTGTTGTAGCTGATGTTTTTGGTCAATACTCATTTTTAGATATGGAAGAAGTAGGCGGTTGGGTATCAGATTATGAGAAAAATCAAGAGATACAAGAAAACTATAAAGCTATATTAGAAAAAATAGAAGATGAGGATGAGAAAGCTCTATTCATAAAAGAAGCTGAAAAGTTTAAAGCTATTAAACACTCATTTTTAAGAAAGTTAAATTATGGAAAAGTAAATCAAAAACTAACAGAGAAAATAGATGAAAGACTAAGTGAAGAAGTTGTTAGAGAGGTATACTTTGCAAGTAAAAGATCTAATAATCTAACTGAAGGTGTAAGTCTAAGTGGAAAACATTATATGTTAACTAAAAACTCAGAGCAAAAAGGCTCAATATTTAATCTTGTTAAAGAAGAAAAAGCTGTTAAATCTATGAAATTAAGAGAGGAAGAGGATAATAAACGAGATTAACAAAAGACCACCTTATAGAAGGTAAAATTATTAAGAAAGGTACAGAAATAAGAATTAAGGAATCTAATACTATTCCTAGTAAATATTCTTTATCTTTTATTCCTTCTAGTGATGACAGTACCCATGGTAGTCAGTTTGACGTATTTAATAAAGATCAAGAGTTTATAGGCATGATAGATTTTAGTGATACAGATTCTAAAGGCTATATAGAAATACATAGAATATATTTAGAGAGGTCTCAGCAGAAAAAAGGTTATGGTCAAAAGATTATTTATGATGTATTAAACTTTACAGGAGCTAAAGGCTTTGAACTATATCCTTTAGATTTTGCACCTTGGATAAAAATGGGAATGGTTTTTGATGGTGACTATGTAACTATTTCTAAAGAAGATTTTTTAATAAACAACAGTGGTAAACTATAGAAAATAACCTATTTTACAAAGTTGTACTATATTACTATAAAGCAAATATAGAAAGGAAAATATATGGTTAATAAATTTACAGAAGGACTAGAAAAGGTTGGGGATAGATATCGTATATATGAGAATGTAACAGTATCTAAAGATGATCTAGTGGAAGTCCCTATAAAAGAAGGTACTATAGTTGAGACTGCAAGCGGTTCTAAACAACTTGTTAAAAGTTATAGGATGAATGTATGGGAACAGATAAATAAAAATAAAAATGGTAGAAACTATGATACTATTTTTGAGTCAGTTCTAGGTGAGAAAAAAGTCACATTAGGTTTAATGAATCATCCTGAAGGTGATGCTGATGGAAGTCCTAAAGATATATGGTCAGTTCAAAAGAATCCTTTAGTTGAAAATGGTTGGTTAACAGCTCAAATTGATTTAGTAGGTGACTATGGACAATTAGCAGAAGATGTATTAGAAAAAGGTGGATCAATTTGTATTTCAAGCTCCTGTTTAGGTAGAGTCTCTGAGTCAGGTCAAATAGAGAAACAAGGCTTTCTACTTGAGAGATATGGGGATTGGGTTTTAAATCCTTCCAATGGCTTCAATCACTATAAAAATGAAATGCAAGAATCAACAAAAGAAGCTGTTACAGAAAATAATACTATTATAGTAGAGAATACTAATAATGATAAAGAAAAATTAAAGGAGACTATAACAATGAGTGATAATAGATTAGTTAAACTAAATCTTAAAGGTATGATTAGAGAAGCTGAAAAAGCTAGTTCTAATAAAGAAAAGTTAGCTCTTTTAGAAGAGGCACTTTCATTTTGTGAAGATGAGGATTTAAAAGATATTAAAGAATCTGTAGAAGCTAAGATTGAAACTATTTCTGAATCTATACAAAATAGAGCAACAGAAGCTGATGTTTTAGAAGAGTCTGTAAAAGAAAAAGAAAAAGAAGTTTCTACTGTTAAAGAAGCCGTAGGTGCTAAAGCTCTTGAAGTTACAAAATTAGTAGCAATTACTGAATCTATTAAGAAAGATTTTAATAAGAATAAAGCTATTTTAGAGAGTCAAACAGAACTTAAAGAAGAAGCTGAAAGTAAATTAGTAATACTAGAGAGAGATAATTCAGATCTTATTCTAAAAACTTCTATCTTAGAAAGAGACTTAGCAGAGGCTTTAAAACTTAAAGAAGCTGATAAGAAAGACGATGAAGAAGAAAAAGAAATGGAAGATGAAATGAAGGACATGACTAAAGAAGAGAAGGCTGAGTATAA
>JAQICV010000006.1 GCA_027858315.1 Candidatus Woesearchaeota archaeon | reverse complement strand
AAACTTAACTAATACTAAAGAAATAACTAATAACTATAAACAAAGTAACAATACTAACAGTAATAAAGTAACTTATTACAATAATAATGAAGAGTATAATATAACAAAACTAACTAACTACTCTTCTCATTTAGTTACCTATAGTAAACAAGAAAGAGTAAGGAATAAAGGAGATGGAGAAGATGATGTTGGAGATGATAGAAATCTATATGCTGTCTAAGAAAAAATAAAGAAAATAAAGAAATCTGAATTGACTTGACAAGATAGTTATGTTCAAGTAAAATTAAAGAAAAGAGGAGAAATACCAAAAGATGAAATAATAGATATAGTTAGAAGCCTAGATAAAGATTCAGGAGTGTCAATTTTTACTAATAGAGATGATTGTTATGAGATATACTATGTAGCAGGAGAAGTAGACCCTTCTGATACTTATTATTATACTTGTAGTATATTTTTTGAGGATGACTTCGATACACCTAGTAAGCATTTTGATTCAGCTACAGGGGTGGTTTTATATACCCTAAAGGAACTACAGAAGACAAATTCCTTTATTGTAGATATTGATTAAATACTACAATGTGTATTAGAATGAAATAAAGGGAAGTTTTAAAATGTTAAATAAACTATTATAAGAAGATAACTCAGCAAGAGGGTACTTTGTAGATTCTATGAAATCAATATATGATTTTTTTAAGCATGGCCAATATGAGGAAGAGGACCTAAGAATAAGACGTTATTTAGGAAGCTATATTCTAGAGTATAACGGTGATGATCCTTTCTATGTATTATATAGAGAAGAAGGTATAAAATGATGGATATAAATGAAAACTGAAGCTAAAGAATTAAAAACTAAATGTTATGAACTTATTAAGTCTAGAAAATACTACAATAATAATTCAGATGGACTATTGATAATAGCTCTACTAGAAGATATACTAGAAAGAGAAGTAATGTTGGATATCAACTTATTATTTAATGAAGGTGATTCACATATAACTAAAAAAGACTATGGCTATATTTTAGTATGTAGATTAGTAGAAGATTTGGCTAAGAATTATTTGAAGGGGGAAATGAAAAATGAATGAAAAAGATAGAATAGCTTTTAAAGAAAGATTCTATATAGAGGCTGATAAACAAGGAATTGAAGTTAACACTGAGTTTCAAAAAGCTCTAGAAACAATTGTAACAGGCTCTAATGTATTCCTAACAGGGAACGCTGGTAAAGGTAAGAGTACTTTCATAAATATACTGAGAGCCTGTTATACTGGTAATATGGCTGTCTGTGGCTCAACAGGTGTAGCTTCAGCCAATATTCAAGGAGTAACACTTCACAGTTTAATGTCTCTACCTCTTAAAGCTATTAGTAAGCACTCAGAGTATATGGAAGTAGCACAGAAGGCTATATCAAGGAATGGTGCTGTATTAAAAAATCTAGACTTACTAGTGATTGATGAAATCAGTATGACAAAGCCATATCACATTTCTGCTGTGGATCATATATTAAAGCAAGCTAAAGAGTGTGAATATAAACCTTTTGGTGGTTGCTCTATTATACTAACAGGTGATGTAGCACAAGCTAGTCCTATCGTAGATAACAAAAGTTATGAACCAGCTTTCTTAAAAGAAAACTTTGAAGGCTGTCCATTTTTCTTTTCTTCACCAGCATACAAACTAGGAAACTTCAAGTTTATAGAATTAAAGAAAAACTATAGACAGGGTAAAAATGATTTTAGTGATACATTAGATAGGTTAAGAGATTACACTTTTACACAATCAGATATAGATCTAATCAATACTAGAGTAGTAAATGAAGAAGACTTTTATGCAGAGGATGACTTTTTATATTTGTCAAGTACAAATAAAGTTGTTAATGCTGTCAATAAATCTTGGCTCGATGCTTTAGAAGGTAGATTATATACCTTCAACGCTGAAACAAGTGGTAAAGTACTAAAGAGTCTTATACCTGATACACTACATCTAAAAGAAGGATGTCAAATTATGGCACTTCGTAATGATAAGGATAAGCAATATTTTAATGGAAGCAGAGGAACCTTCCTAAAACAGATAGATAATGATACTTTACTTATAGAGATAGAGGGTGAAAAGATAAAAGTAGAAAGATATGAAGAAAAGTCAATAGAGTATAAGTTTGATAAAGAATCTAATTCCGTAATTGAAAAGACTATAGGAAGAAGACTTCAATTCCCCATTACACAAGCAAGTGCAATTTCAGTACACAAGTCTCAAGGAATTTCACTAGATAGAGCTTTTATAGACTTAAGCAAGTATTTTAAACCTAGTGGATTAGCATATGTAGCTTTATCAAGGGTTAGAAAATTAGAAGGAGTAGGTTTAGCTAGAAAAGTTACAGCTAAAGATTTTCCTGAGAATGAACACTTGGTAAAGTTTTTAGAGGAAAACGCTTAGAAGTAAGCTTGACAAAACTATAAACTTAATATAATATTCTAAGAGTAAAGGGAGAGAAAAATGGAAAAACTAATAACAGAATTATATGAGCATAAAGGTGTAAAAGCCTTAGTAAGACCCGAAACATCGGATAGTTTCGTAGTGAGAGAAGTAATGCAAGGAGAATATAATAAACTTAATATAAGAGAGGATGATATCATAGTTGACTTTGGCTTAAATATAGGAATGTTTACAACATTTGCTTTAAAAAAAGGTGCTAAAAAAGTTTATTCTTTTGAACCTGATAAAGAAAACTATTATCTAGCTACCAAAAATGTTGAAATGAATATTCCTGATAGTACAAGGTATAAACTAAATAATGATGCAGTTATTGGAAATAATGATAAAACTAGAGATTTTTCAATTAATGTAAAGAGAAACAAAGGAGCCCATTCTCTCATTAAAAAAAGAGGAAGAGATACTATTACCGTCAGTTGTCAAAATATAAATAAGGTTTTAGAAAGTATTAAGCCTACAATTGTAAAAATGGATATTGAGGGTGGAGAATATGAGTGTCTAAAATCGCTAGAAAATAATTTTGAAGGTGTACGAGAGTTTATTATGGAATTCCACCATGCACATTTAAATGATATTCCTGAGCATAAAAAGTATAATGAAATTCTTAATATACTACGAGGTATGTTTGATGTTGTTGAAGCTAGAGCTGAGACTAAGAAAGCTCGGGTAAATATAGTTTATTGCTATAATAAATAAAAAAGGATAAGTAAATGAGTAAAGGTCTTTTAAATGTTGTAAACAGTCACATAAATAATCTTAATATAGAGATAGGAATATCTAAGTCAATAGCAACTGATGAGTGTAGTAAGAAAGCACTCGAAACATTAAAAAATAATATGATTGATGTACAGAGTAAGTTTGTAAAAGATATAGAAGAGTTATTCTATAAATAGAGGAGAAGTAAATGAATAAATTTAGAGTAAACAAAGGGGAGATAACAATTCCTATAGAAGAGTTCAATCTTTTTGAGGACTTAAATATTGAACTCAAAGAAAAAGAGATAGAGCTAAAACAACTAAAAGCTAAATTAGAATCTGAATATCAGGTTAAAGTGAGAGAATTAGAGGAGAAGAAGAAAGAAATAAACAAACTTATTGAAGATAATATGTTAGTAGGTGTTTCAAACATTACTTTAGAAACAAGAGATCCTAAATATGGAACTTATGAGTGTTTTGCTAAGTTTACCAACTACACTATTATGGATTCAGATCTAGAAACTAAAATACTAACAAATAATTTGGAAGCAATAAGTAACTGGTTTGTAACTAATTTTGATAAACTAAAGTTTCTAAAGAGGCTAGAACCTAATGAAATTTACAAGTGTTTTAATGAAGCGGTTGAACAAGCTACAGGAATTAAGCTATAATATAATAAGTACTATACTAATAAGCTTATCGTTGATAAGTTAACATATTTTTATTAAAGAGCCGAAAGAAAGCAAAAACAAGCTAAAGAAAAGGCGAAAGGAAGAAAAGAATGAGTTTAACAAGAAAGGAAAGATATGAATTATCTTTAAAAGCTAGAAAGGAAGGAGAAGCAAAAGAGGGAGTTTCATATCCAAAAGAAGTACATCCAGAATATTGTTCTGCACCTAAAGGAACACCAACACTATTTAGACCAATGACCTTTAATTCAGAGTTAGATCCTAAAGAAGGTACTGACCATAGATTTTTCTATAAGTCATTTTTAAAAGATGATGAAGGGAAGTTCTTTCCATTTAAGAGGGGATTTGATGCATGGTATAAACATCCTATCTACAAAATTGTAAAGAAAGTTGGTAAATACGAATATGATAAGGAAGCAAAGTCTAGAAAATATGACAATCAAGGTTGTGAGCTTTTATTAGATATTACTCATAATGGTGATATTGAAAACACTATGACTTCAGGCTGGGGACCATCTAAAACCCTATTGATGAATGTTGTAGATAGAATGGATGATTGGTGTCGAGAGAATAAGCACTCAAAAGTTTTAACTAATAAATATGAGCTTGATGAAGAGAATGATAGAGTAAGAACTGATTATGGAATTAAAGTATCTCAGTATGATGATATGTTTCAAGAAGCTGAAAAGCAACTTGGTTCTGTTGTAGACTTTGACTTTCTAACAATTAAGTTTAAAAAGCCAAGAGAGATAAGTGGTGGGAAGAAGCAGTATTATGAAACAATGCTTGCTGAAATGGCAAAACCTTATATTGGTGAAAAGTATGGTGAGGACTATGCTAATGCTATTATAGAGGATTATGATACTGATAATGAAATGTCCTATGAGATGTATGACTTTGACTCTATGGATCTATACAAGCCATCTTCAATTGGTTTATTCTTATCTAAGAAGAGTCAGTTTATAAAAGCAGTAGACAAAACCTATGGGACAGATTTTTTCAACGAGCTTACAGCTTTAGCTGATGCTGAGAAGAGAGAATCAGGTGAAGAAGTAGAAGAGAAAAAAGCTACTGAACCTACTACTAAAAAAGCTTCTGAGACATCTGAGGATAAGTCTAGTGACACTCCGGAAGAAAAGGTGAGTACTACTTCAACTAGAACTACTCGAGGCTCTAGAACTAGTGTTAAAGAGGAGGCAAAAGGATTCAATCCTAAAGACCTAGATCCAGAGGAATTTAAGGGACTTAGTAAATTAAAAGCTGAGGAGTTAGCAAAAATTATAGGTGTAAATGATGATGGAACTTTACAGTTTGTAGAGGGCTGCACACTAGAACCTTGTGACAAACCAGATTGTAAGATGAACTTCCCTGTCGATTTTCAGACCTGTGTTTTTTGCTCAGCGGAATACACCTAATAACTAAAATTAAAATAACTTTTAAAATAAACCCTATTGCACTTGATGTAATAGGGTTTTTTGTTATATACTAATAGTAAGGAGATCAAATGGATATAAGTGAAATAACATTCAAAATATGTCAAGAAGGTAACACTAATGGGTCAACTGAGAAAACCGAAGTATTAGACATTATAGTAGAAGCATCTTTATTTATAGATAAAAAAGATGAGTATTTCTTTACACTAAAAACGGAAACTGGTTGGAGTATTGAAAATAAAGAAGAGATGGGTAAGCTACTAGATAATTGTAAAAAGTCAGTAGATATTTTTATAGAAAATATTAAAGGAGAAAAATAAACAATGACATTTAAAGATTACATAACTGAAGCAAAGAAAACAATTACATTTGATAGCAATGAGAAACTACTATTCTGTTGCACTACAGGCCTATTAGGAGAGTACTCAGAATACATAGAGCATTTATCTATAGAGTCCTCAGAAGAGTTACTAGGATATGAATTAGGAGATATTTGCTGGTATATTGCAGTACTAAGTGACCATCTAGGACTTGAACTGGAGTCACTTGGAGGTATGGACTGGATAGGTGATCTACAAGATGATGGTTATATGCTAATTGGGAAGACTCAAGAATACTTAAAAAAATCAGTAAGAGATAACAACTGGAAAATTAGTATAGCACATACGAACTATATCTATGATTTATTAGAGAAATTATTAGACGCTATAAAGCAAGAATGTAGATTATATGATCTAACACTATCAGATATATTAGAGGCTAATGTTAAAAAACTTAAAAGTAGGCAAGAAAGAAATGCATTGCAAGGTAGTGGAGATAAGAGATAAAATAACTGTCACAAGATGGCAAATATAAATAATAACGCTATGAAAATAGTACTATTATAACACTAATCAATAAATAAAAATCATAAAATAAAAGGAGATAATTTGAAAAAAATAACAGTATATTCAACTCCAACCTGTTCTAAATGTCAAATGTTAAAAAAGATACTTGATAGTAAAAACATAGAATATGAAGTTGAAAGCAACATGGAAAAGATAATGGATATAGCTAGAGAGGTTAAAACTACAGAACTCCCTATAATGACTATTAGTGAGTCTGATACTAGTGATATATTTAGTGGTAGTGAAGCAATAATCAAAGGTAAGGGGATGTAAAGATAGGATGGATAAATATATAGACGAATACAGAGATCAAGCAGACTGGAGAGTAAAAGAAAACTCAAATACTATATTCTCTATTGGAGGATTAAAGAATCTTTTAGCAGAGACAGCTATAGCAAAGCACTCTTTAAATATGTTGCCTAATAGCATTAGTCAACTACACAAGGATCATTTCCTGCATATTCATGACCTAGGAAATTTCAGTATGCCTTACTGTGCTGGGTGGTCAACAAAGGATATTCTATTAAAAGGACTACAAGTAGATACTAGATTTCCCTCATCAGAGCCAGCCAAGCATTTAGGAACAGCTCTAGAACATATTTTAAACCATTGTTTTTTATTAACTCAAGAGTTTAGTGGGGCACAAGCCTATTCTTCTTTAGATATTTATTTAGCACCTTTTATTAAAGAGGATAAACTAACATATAAAGAAGTTAAACAACAAATACAAAGACTCATATTTGCATTATCTCAGAAATATCGAACAGGATTACAGTCCCCGTTTTCAAACATAACTTTAGATTTAAGTCCACTAGGAGAGATGAAGACAGATAACGTAATAGTGGGTGGTAAGGAATTAGATTATACATATAGCGAATGTCAAAAAGAAATTGATATGTTTAATAAAGCTTTTTGTGAGGTGATGGGTGCTGGAGATGGAATGGGGAAACCTTTTTCATTTCCTATTCCTACATATTCGATTACTAAAGATTTTGACTGGAACAGTGAAATATCAGACTACTTATTTGATATGACTGTAAAATCAGGTATTCCTTATTTCTCTAACTTTGTTAACAGTAGTCTTGACCCAAATGATGTGAGGTCAATGTGTCCTTTAACGGGTGATACTAAAGTTTTAGTAAAGACTAGTAAGGGTATAATGAATAAAAGTATTGTTTCTATTGTAAATACCATGAAGCAACATAATACAGAGTATGAGGTATTCTATAAAGGAGAGTGGTCTAAAGCAGAGCCAGTAAGAGTTCCTATGACTAAAGTATTTAAACTTACTATGTCTAATGGTGATATAATTAAAATGGGAGAGAGTCATTTACAACCCACTTTAGATAATAAAACCTTAATGGCTTCTGAATTAAAAGAAGGTATGTTTTTACCTTACAATAGTGATGAATTAGGTAGTGACTTAGGATCTTATGACATTGGCTATGTAGTAGGTGCTTTTGCAGGAGATGGAAGCTATGATAGGAAGTGCTTAGTGTATTCTCTAGACAAAAAAGAAAAAGATGATGAGACTGAAGAAATATTAACAAGGGTGTGGAAAGGTCTAGGTTGTAGTGTAACTAGTACATTAAAAAAAGCTGTTAGAAGCATATATATCGGTGTAGGAGGACGAGATCTAGTAGAAAGATATATAGAAAATGATAATGCTTTAACGAAGTCCTTATCTAAAAATGTATTTAATTCTAGTATAGAGTTTAAAGAAGGCTTATTGGCTGGATTTAGAGCTACTGATGGGGCTAGAGATAAGAATAGGTTATATACCTCCTCTATAGATTTAAGAGATGGACTAAAAACTGTACTAGCCTCTTTAGGAAGAAAAGGACTTTCTAATTACATTGATACAAGAGATGGACGATTAGGAACAAATCCTAATTATAGAATTGACTATCCTAATAGAGATAAATATGGTAGTCTATATACTAGTGATGATAATTTTAATTACTTTTCTATTACTAAAATAGAGGAAGTGCAATCTTTAAGTAAAGAGCTGTACTGCTTTGAAGTAGACAATGTTGATAGTAGATTTACACTTAGTAATGGATTAGTTACTCATAACTGTAGACTCCGATTAGATAAAAAAGAGCTTGTTAATAATGGGGGTGGGTTATTTGGAGCAGGAGAACTGACAGGATCTGTAGGAGTTGTAACTTTAAATATGGGAAGGTTATCATATATAGCACAAAACCCACTAGTAGAGAATGTTGTAGAATTATTGAAAGACTATCCTAAGAGATTTTTAAACAAGTTTAAGTCTCTTATGACTGTTAGAGAAAGGTTTGAGTTTCTAATTTCTTACTCTATGGATAAAGGAGCTAAATCTCTAGTAATAAAGAGAGATTTGAATGAGGAGAACTTTGCATTAGGATTATTTCCTTATACCAAAGCTTATTTAGGAGATTATTCTAATCACTTTAACACAATAGGTCTAATAGGAATGAATGAGGCCATGCAAAACTTAGGACATGAAAGTATACTAGATAAGGAAGCTAAAGACTATTCAGAGTTTATATTAGATTTTATGTTAGAGAAGTTAAAAGAATACCAAGTGGAGTATGGGGACTACTATACTGAAAAGTATGGATATTCTAAAGGACTACTATTTAATCTTGAAGCAAGTCCCGGTGAGGGTGCTGGCTATAAATTAGCTAGATATGACAGAGAGCTTTTTGGTGATGATATTAGTTTAGCTAGTAATGACTTAGATTCAGAGCCTTACTATACTAATTCTACACAAGTACCACAAAATCATGAAATAAATAGTAATCTATTTTCTGTATTAGATCACCAAGATTCATTACAGTCTAAATATACAAGTGGAACTGTCTTTCATATTTATACAGAAGGAAAACTAACAAAGGAAAAGGGAAAGGGCTTAATTAGGAAAGCTTGTGAAAATTACACAATACCTTATTTTTCTTTATCACCCACAATTACAGTATGTCCTATACATGGAAGACTAGATAAAGAATATGATTTTTGCCCTTTTGATCATACAGAAGAAGAGTTGGATTATATTAAAAAAATGGGTGGTATGATAATTACTACTCAAGAAGGAGAATAAGTAGTGATAAAAGTTAGAACAACATCATTTACTAAGGTTGTAGGCTACATAGCGCCTACAACAAACTTTAACATTGGTAGAAAAGCTGAGTCCGATAGCAGAGTTAAAGTATCGGTTTAATTTCTATCTAAGTATCTTGCTATGAGTAGCAAGATACTTTTTATTTACAAAGGGGAATTACTAGAATATGAACATATATAATATAAAAGAGTCATCATTAAATGAAACATCAGGAATAAGTTTAAATATATACCTCTCAGGCTGTAAAGGGTATTGTGAAGGATGCCATAGTGATCATACATGGGATTTTAATAGTGGATCTGAGCTAATATTGTGTGACTTAATAGACCATCTATACACAGTAAAAGATTTTACATTTGATCATATTTGTATATTAGGAGGAGAGCCTTTAGACCAACCTGTTTTTGATTTAATAAATTTATGTAAAGCACTAAAAGAAACCTTTGAGAGTAAACCCTTATGGTTGTATACACATTTTGAGTTAGATGAAATATCAGAAAATCTACTAGAATGTGGATATGTAGACTTTATAAAAACAGGTAAGTATGAAAAAGACCTACCAGAAGCTGAAGAGCAATATGGTGTATTTTTAGCTAGTAACAATCAAGTTATACATAAATTAAGATAAATGTATGCTATACTATACAAAAATGGTAAAATAGACTAAAATGTATAGTATAACACACAATAATAAAAGTACTATTATAGTATGGAGCTAACAAAAGACCACCTTATAAAAGGTCAAATAATAAAAGCTGGTACTAATATTAGAATTAGAGAGCCTAACAAAGATATAAAGTTTGTTGGTAAAACTTTTACTGATTACTCCAAAGAATATATAAGTGAAGCTATAGATTTTATGTTAGGTTACTTAACTAATAAACAAGTCACTAGCATGAAAGTAAAGAGAACACCTTCTAAGAAAATGCTTGGTTATGTATCATTAGATCAAAAAACTGTTGATACACTAAACTTTACAATGAATCTAGGTAAGAATCCTAAGTTTAACATAGATAATGCTCTAACTCATGTTAAGCAAATATTAGAAGATCAAATGATTATTTCTGATAGTAATACCGTTTCTTGGGAGGGAATAAATTACTCAGAAAATACTACAGATGGACTAGACTCAGAAGCTTATAGAAATAGTCCTTGGGAAAAAGAGGCTTATGGTAGAACTGATGAGATAATAAATGCTTGGAAAAATAGTAAGTGGTATAAGATACAAGAAGTAAACGCTAAGAAAGCACTTAAGCTACTAGGACTTGATGGATTTCTTGATGGTATAGAGGACTTTGAACACTCCGAACTAGAAGAAATAGGTAACAGATATATGAGTATAGTAGATTAAACTATAGACAAAATACAAAGCATAATATATAATTAAATTATATGAAGGAGAATACTATGGAAAATATAAAAGAATCTGGACTATCAAGAGTCTATCAACATGTACAAAAACATGATTGTGGGGGGATAACTGCCTATAGAACCTACAAAGATAAGGAAAAGACTATAGAGTTTTCTAGAAAAGAGAAGCAAAACAGAAACAAGCTATTACTTAGCAAGCTTTTTAAACTAGGTTATGATGTAACATCCGTAAAAGGTTATTATCCAGAAGCAGGAGTAGATATATCTGAAAAAGAAGGTAAAGAAGAGTCTTTTTTCGTAGTGGATAGTAATGATAGAGGCTCTTTAAGAAAAGACTTAATGAACCTAGGAGAAGATGATGATTTTGGAGCAGAAAACCACTTACATCAAGATTCTATTCTATTTATTCCTAGAGGTGGAAAAGAAGCTTTCTTAATAGGAACTAATATAAATACTGATATAGGATACCATGAAGAAATACCTCTTGGAGAGTTTGTAGGTGGGAAGGCAGGCGTATTCTATTCAAGAGTTAATGGGAGACCATTTTTACTTGAAAATGTAGTAATTGAATATAAT
>JAQICV010000005.1 GCA_027858315.1 Candidatus Woesearchaeota archaeon | reverse complement strand
TCTAATAAAGCCATTACATATTTATTCTTATCATTATTTATTGTTTTCCATCATTCTTGTATAAATATTTCACTTACTGCGAATCAACCTGTGAATAAATCTATTAGTAAGTTTTCTTTTCTATCTTTAGTATGTGCTACAATTACATTAAATATATGTCTAGCACTCTTTCATTTACTTCACATATAAGGGATAGGCATAGATTATAATTAAATACTAAAATTATGTTGACACTCAGGACATTCTACATTTTTTGTTTTATCACTTACTTCTCTATCTTCATTTCAATTTATATCATCAAAATCTATATCCTCTATTTTAGTAGCATATAATTCATTAAGTTCTATATCATCTAACTCTTCTAGCTCAAATTTAATATTCTCTATATTATCTTCTGCTAGTTCTGCAATCTTATTATCTAGTAACCTATATTTTTTAACTTGTGCTGGTGTTAGATTATCTTTTTGTATAGTTGGTACTGTTTCAAGTCATAACTTCTTACAGGCTTCAAGTCTTCAATGTCAGGCTATGATAATATTATTACTATCAATAACTATTGGAGAGTTCATTCAATATTCTTGTATACTATTTGCTAATAAATCTATTTGTTTTGTATTATGTATTTTATTATTCTTTTCATAATTAATTAAATCATTAGGATTTTTATTTACTATTTCTATTGATTCAACTTTTATTTTATCTTTAGCCTCTATCATAATATGTCTTTTAAATGATTTAATATATGTATATAATGTTTTTTTCATAAGTTGTTATATATTTCAATAACTTCTCATTTCTTAATCATAGTATTTATTGTTCTTCTATCAACTTTTAATTCTTCAGCTAATAGCTTTTTATTAGTAAAGAGCATATCTTTGTAGTATAGATTCTATTATAAGTACATTATTTGTACCTTAATTATACTTATATAAATAAAAAAAGCAAACTTTTAATGTTTTGCTTTTAGTTATATCTTTATTATATCCTTTCTAGTTAATAAATCAAGTTAGTGTTTAGTTAAGTTTATTTATTAAAAATTATTTAATCTTAGTTCAAAATTCAGTATCTTTATATTCTATTTCTAATCCTACTGCTTTATCTAGCATAGAACTTATTTCATAAATAGTATGAGGAAAGTATCTATCTTGTATATCTTCATCTTTTAAAGCTACTTCTTCAATCATTTTAATTTGTTCTATTAGAAAGTCTTTAATTTCTTGTGTTAGTATTTGTTTCATAATGTGTTTTATTATTTATATAAATTTTCTTTTTCTTTAATAGCATCAATTTTTCCTTTTATCTCTTCCACTAATTTAGTACAACAATGTCATAAAGGTTTATGAAAATCATATTGTTCTACCATATCTGATAGTGCTGGATAATTTCTAGCTTCATCCACTGTTTCTTTATATTTTATTGGCATTTGTTTTTAGTTAGAAAATAATTCATCAAATATTGCTTTTACTACAGGAACACTTATTGCATTTCACATTTGTTTATATCTTTGAGAATTACTTACAGATGAAGTCCATCAATCTGGAAAACCTTGTAATCTTTCGCATTCAGTTGGTGTAATTTTTCTTATAGTTTTTCCTTCTGATATTCTAACACAATCTCAATGATTATTTCTAATAGTTGGACTAATTCAATATTGTGCTGGAATATCTACAATTATTTTAGGTTGTCTATGTCATCATTGCATTGTATTTAATGTATAACATATATCTTTAGCTATTCTGGAATTACTATCATATCTTTTTAAACTTTCCCAACTTTTTTCACTTAAATAATATTTCTCATCAACTTCTTCCTCTAATATATCTTTTAAAAAAGTAGTAAGTTCTTTTCATTTTGGAAAACTAAAATCTTTTAAACTATCTTCTCAATATCTACCAACTATAAATACTCTTTCTCTTCATTGAGGTATTCAAAAATGACTTGTATTTAATATTTCATATTTAATATCATATCCAGCCTGTTTCATTATTAAAAATATACTATGTCTAAAATCCCAAAACTTTTTACTCATAAATCATTTAACATTTTCAAATATAAAATGCTTTGGTTTATTTTTTAATATTTGTAATAGATATTCAACTAATATTGTTCTTCATCAGTCTAAATTTTGTTTTCAAGCAACTGATACATCTTGACAAGGAAATCCACCAGTTAATAAATCAAAGTCTTCTAAGTTATCTATATCTAATTCTGTAATACTTCATAAATCTTTACTATTTGGGAAATGTTCTTTATATACTTGTATAGCAAATTTATCTATTTCACTAAATCATATACACTCTATATTCTCTTTTCAAATTGATTGTTCAAGAGCTAAGTGAAAACCACCTACTCAAGCGAATGTATCTAATAGTTTTATTTTAGGCATTTGTTTTTAATTAGTGATTAGAGTGTAGTTTCTTTTAAAATCAGTTAATTTCATATAATTAATACTTCATACCATAAAATCCTTATCAGTAGATTTTTCATATTTTATAATTATAAAATTTCATTTTACTCACAATTCTTTTTTCTTATCTAATTTCACATTCTATTTCCATTCAATCTCTTGCTTCTCTTTTGAAGTCTTCAAATGTTTTCATTTTCTTTTATTTATTATTTAAAATTAAATCTATCAGTTCAACATAATTCTCTAAATTTCTGTACTGTTATAAATTTACAATATCTTTTCATATTCATTCATTTTTATTTTGTAAAAGAATTAAATTTAATCTCTCAGCATTTTCTACAATATATAGAAGATATAGCTCAAGTTTTATAAGCAGTTTCTTTATATACATTTTCTTTTGAAATTGTTCAGTTTCAATACCATTCGTGTTTACATTTATTATCTAGCATTGATTCATTCCATTATTAAATTATTATAATCCTCCCAATCTTCTTTTAATTGTTGTTTATGCTCTTCTGCTAATGATTGCATAGTATTATAACTTCAACAATTTCAACATTCTTTATTATCTGGAAAGTTTATTCAAGTTATACCACAATCTAAACATTCTATTTTATTACTCTTCATTTTATATGATTTTAAGGGTTATAATA
>JAQICV010000004.1 GCA_027858315.1 Candidatus Woesearchaeota archaeon | reverse complement strand
ATTTAGATTATAAAAAAGGAGTAAAGTATTATTTATTTGATATTGCAGTAATAAAGAAAGATTTTAATTATGTTCTGAAGAAATATCCAGAGTTAGAAAAAGTTGAACATGAAGGACTTGTTAAAATTTCAAAAAATGCAAAATTGAATAAAGATGGTTTTTCATACAAAGATGATTATTTAATTTTTAATGAGCAAATCAGACAATCATTTTCATTTTTGAGAAGATTAATTCAACTTAGAAAAGAGAATTCTAATTTATTCGACTTAGCATTTAAAATTAATTATGATGTTTTAGGTGTAAAGGGAACAGAAAGAGAAATGTTTTTAAAATCTTTTTGGGACGGAATGCCCGGTTTCAATGTTGAATATCTGAATAATAGAAAAGAGGCTATTTCAATATATGGTCCAGATAACTCAGATTTAGAATTTCAAGACAAAACTGAATTTTATATTAAGAAATCAAAATTAAAGAATGGTGGAGAATGTTGGCAATTAGAAATAGAGGAACATATTCCTTTAAGAGTTTGGGGTTTAATGGATGAAAATTTCATATGGCTTGATAATAAAGAGAGAAAATATTTTACTAGATATTTACATGCTTATTTAAGTTTAGATTTTGAGCTTTGTTATCATATAGATTGGGCTTATAAAGATTATAGTAATTTTGAAAATTATAAACAAAGAAATAATGAGAAAATAGACAATTCATTATTATCCAGAACTGTTGAAAAAATAAAATTGTTAAGACTTGATTCTGAAAAAGGAATTGATTTTTGGAGTGAGATTATTAATGCATTTTTTTATATGAATCCTTATCCAAGTGATTTCTTTAATAATACTCCATATCCTGAATTAGAAAAGCAAAGGAATTATTATGTTGAAAATCAATTTAAAAAATTAATCAAAAATCAAATTTAATATATTTTTCATGTCAAATATCTAGTGAACGCAGCAAACGGAGCACTACATAGCGAACGCAAACCTAGAATTTTGCGAAACATAATTATAAAAATTAGGTTATGATTAATTACTAGAAATAATAACCTTTTATTCTTTCAATATGAAATAATCAATATAATTTAAACTCTCAAATTAGAAAAGGTTATGTTTAGTTAAGTTTAACATTACTTTTTTATTTCCTCACTAAGTTTTTTCATATAATTAGTCATACTTCCAATAATAATATCTAAAGTATCTAATAATCTGTCATAAGTTCTTGAACTAATATACTCTAAGTCTTTTGCAAGAAGTAATTGATATTCTATTTCTTTAGCAGAGCCTAGAGCATTATGTAAAAAACTTTTGTAATCTTTTAAAGTTGAACGAGCTGAACCTTCTGCAATATTTGAGCCTATTGAAGCTGATGCTCTTTTTAGTTGTGAAGTCAGAGCAAATCGTTCTTCTTTAGGAAACTCTTTAGTTAATTTATAAATTTCTAAAGTTACTTCATGAGCTTTCTTAAAAAAAATTAATTGTTTATAATTTACTTTAACCATTGTTCATATCATAAATTTTAAAACTACAATCTTTAAATGCTTCTTCAACTAAAAGCTTTAACTTTGGCAAATCAGTTAAATTCAAATTTTGAGTATGTTTCCATTCATCTGAATCTTGGTCTTTGAAAGATTTTTGAAAAGTAAAACTTTTCCCATTTTCATTATCCCATCTAAATAGGCTTAATTGTCCTGACTTGTATATTTTTTTAGGTTTTTTATTTTCCATTTTTATTAAATTTTTATCTGTTCATTAATTACTAGCTTAAAGCCACAGATTTAAGTTACATCAATAACTTCAAACTTTCCTTTCTCCTTTCTAATCTCTATCGGAAGTTTATACCTATGTCTTTTATCCTTAATTAAAATATCATTTCTACTCATCCAACTTAGAACATTCTTTAAAGTTCCTAAAGAATACTCAAATTTTTCATATTCTAATCTTTCTTCAAAATCTTTTCTTTGAAGTAATTCATCTGGTTTAATTATTATTTCAATTTTCTGAACAAGTTCTTTAAATTTAGTTTTAACTTCTTTTTCTTGTTTTACTTCATCAAGTCTATTAATTCTAATTATATCTAAATTTTCAGAATCATCTAAGATAAATTCTATATCTCCTAAAATATTTTCAATTTCTCCACTTCTTGATTTTTCATTTATAATTTCAAAAATATTACTTTTCTTCTTGCCTTTCTTTTTTCTTTTTACACTATATGCAGTATCGACCATTCCTAAAAAATCACCACTTCCCCTATATTTTCCTTCTTTAGTAGTATGATGTAAAAAAATAATTGATACACCATATTTTTCTATTAAAGGTTGAAGTACTTCTGTATAAAATCTATTAATATCATCAGACCGATTTTCATCATAATCAGCAAACCTATGGAGAGTATCAAAGAAAACTAATTTTATATTATTTTTTGAGATTGTATTTTGTAATTTTTTGAAAAAGATTTTATCTAATAAGTCTCCTTCCCTTCTTAAGAAAAACAAAGGGATTTCTAAACTTCCTTCTTCTCCTTTAATTAAACCTAATAATCTCTCTTTGATTATTTGATCATTGTTTTCCTTATCACAATATAAAACTGCATTTTTTTGAGTTTCAAAATTCATCCAAGTATTACCTTGAGCCACATTAATCGCCATTTGAACACTAATGATAGATTTAAATTCTCCTGGAGGAGA
>JAQICV010000003.1 GCA_027858315.1 Candidatus Woesearchaeota archaeon | reverse complement strand
TTAAAAAATAAAAGCCCACTCTTCTGAGCGGGCTGATTGTATTTAGTTCATGCGAGATTTATTATTGTGTGAGAAAACTCATCCTGTTGTCGCATACCTTATACTTACTCCGTCTCAGGCCACATTAAGTAACACCTTCGTAGACTTTTTAAATTCCATTCTGCATTCTCTTTGTTTTTTGCTAACAAAGCAACTGCTATATTATCATATCTTGTTTTATAAAATTTATCTAATTCTTCTCCTCTAAAAATGAATACTTCTAATCCTTTTAAAGCAGCCTCTTTCTTAAGAGTTGGTAATAATTCTGTTTCTTTTAATACTTCTACCATTTCCCAAAATTTGGTACTACATCTCCTACTAACTTAGGGGCAAATTCTAATAGGGTCATTCTAATAAATTTTTTAGACGGATTCCCTAATTTAAGTTGGATTGCTCTATATGTTAGTCCTTCTTTTCTTAATTCTACTATTTGTTCTTGTATTTCCGTCATAATTTGCAGGCTTGTTAGGACTCGAACCCAAACTTAGCTGTGTTGAAGACAGCTGTGCTACCATTACACTACAAGCCCATATAAATTAGCTAATAGTTTCTAAAATAACTCTTAAAGGTGTCTCTTTATTTTCTAGCAATAAATATCTTCCAACTCTATCATTTACATCTTCATATACTTCTATTTGATTATCCCAAAATCTAACTACCCAGTCTTCTCTTGTCCATGCATCTGTGTCTGCATTGTATTGAAAATCAAATTCTTTTAACAGCTTACAATAGTAACTATTATCATTTTTCATAGTACAAATATACAATATTATTTTTAGAAAAAATACAGAATATGAAAAAATTACAAAATATTTGTTTTAAATAACTTTATATTATAATTATTATTTTTATTTTATACTATATAGGTAAAATTAGTCAGAAAGTGTTCTTAATCCTTTTACATTAAAAAATAATCTGTTAATAGAATTTTTTAAGATATTTATTTCTAACTTTGTACATAAATAAAATAACTACTATGAAATTTATTAAGAAACACCAATCCGGAAATAAAATTGATCCTTATAAGTATGATGCAGCTAGAAAAAACTACTTAAAGGAAAAGAGTGCCTTTGAGAAAAGGAAAGAAAGCTATAATGATAGTTTACTTTTATATAATTATGGACAAGATTCTATGAAATCGTGAAATGAATTAAGTTCAGAGTATTCTTTTAAAAAAGATAATAACCACACTCCAGATAAAACCTCAGAAGAAGTAAATCCGGAGAAAGCAAAACAGAAACTTCAGGACTCTAGATTTGCTTCAGGAGGTATAAAAAATCCTAAATCTATCATGAAGCCAACTGATTTTTATAGATTTCATTATAAAGACACTCCTACTAATTACGTTGTAAAGTCTTACTCTAAACCAAAACATGAGCCAAAGTTTTTACTAGAAAAACCAGAAGCAGCTTTAATTAAGAAACTTACTCCAAAGGAACCTAATTTACAGTCTTCCTTCGATAAAACTCTTCAGACAAGAACTGAGCCTATAGAGAAATTTATAAAAACTACAGAACCGAGAACTACTTCTGCAGAACGGGTCTCCAAAACTACTAGTCCTTATAGTTCTTTAAACAGAACAAGTTCTGGAAGAACAACACATCTTAGAAGTAACCAATTAAAGAGAGATTCTCAAGGAAATATTAAACAAGGAGCTCCTTTAGGAAGTAAAATAAAAGAACTCATTAATAAAGTAAATAATGCAAAACAAATAGCAGACAATAGATCTAGTAATTGGTTGAAAACTTTTAAATGGGCTTATAAAAGACAATAATATGACATATATAAAGAAATATCAATTAGGGGATAAGATAAATAAAAAAATATACAACGCAGTAGATCCTACGCAAGACTACCCCAGTATTCCACACAGCATAAGATTAGGAATATCAGCAGCTATGGGTAGAAGTGCTGATAAGAAGAAAGAACCTGTTTCTGATGCCGCTTGGAGAAGACGATTGGGATTATCTTATGATAAAAAATATTTGCCCACAGTAAATGATTCTACAGTTACTCTACCAAAAAATTATATTAATGAAATATTAGTAGATACTAATGCTGTTAAGCAGAGAATATCAGAAAATAAAGTAAGTGAAGATCTTAAACAAGCTATAGCACAAGGCAAAGTTTCTTTAAATCCAGAATATATTAATGATATAAAAAGAAGAGATACTCGAGTTAAAAAAGATACAAAATATCTTAATAAACTTAGAGATTTATATAAAGGAAAAACAGTTTCTGTAAATGAATTTCAAGCATGAAAAAATAGAGATTTATATAATAAAGATGGATCTTTTAATGATAAAGTAGTTTCTCCTTTAAATGTATTGAAAAATTTTACCTTAAAAAAGAAAGATAATGGAGACATAGAATTTTCTGATACTTATGACTTCAATCAATATGAGAAGTTTGTACCAGGAAAACCCTTTAATATTAAAGGAGTAATAAAAACAAAAGCCAAACACAATTAAGTGCTTGGCTTTTTTTTATTAATTCATCATTGGATTAAATTTTGTCTCTGAGAAAACAGCAATTTTATAACCGTCTTCCGTTACAATCATATTTTTAGTTTGACTAAAAGTTTCTATGCCACTCTCATTAAATAGCTTATCTGAATACCATTCAATAGCTCCTGTTAAAAATTCATCTTCTGCTAATATAGTATTCATCTTTTCTATTGGATTGTCCAATTCAAAGGAAACAAAGGCTACTTTCCTGTCCATCGATTCATAAAGTTTTGTGCAGCTTGGTTAGATACATCTATCAATTGAGGAAAATTTATTTCATTCTTCTGAAAAGCATCAAATACATCCATAGCAATATTAGCTGTATATGCATTAAAAAAATCTTCATCATTTCTTAACCTATCTAATACTACCCCAAGTGCATCTTTAAATGTAGGTGTTTTTAATGCCTCTTCTACCTTAGCTCTTCTCTTAGTTGCTTCATCTTCTTTTTGTATTACATCTTCTAATAAATCAGATATAAGTAAGAGTGTGAATATAGAATCTTCTGAACTTATTTCTATATTTTCTAAGGAGTTTTTAATTTCTTTTAATTGTTCCATTTAAATAATTTCTTTAATGCGATTTTGATTTTACGTAATTTAATAATAATAGTAATTTTATCTATTCCTGGAAAGGTTCTAAATTTATCTTCCAATATTTCTTTTGATGTTGGAAAATCTTTCATTAGTAACTGAATCCATCTATTAATAGTTCTTTTAATGGAACAAAAAATCTTGTATGCCCTGATGTATCTTTAAAAATACACTTCTTGGCAAAAATAATGTACTGCAGAAAGTCTTTATATGTTTCTTTATAGGCATCTTCTAAACTAAATTTTTCATTCATCTGAAATTCTTTATTTAGAATTGGCATAACTTCTACATCTTCATAATCAATTTTTATTTTTAAAATCTCAGAAAAAGTCCCCAAAGTAGTCTCTACATGTTTTCCTTCAAGAAAACTTATTCTTCCTTTCATTTCTTCTCCATACTGTGTTGTTGCATTAATAACTTCAATTAATATTAATAATGCTTCTTTATAATTCTTCATATGTTTCTTTAAATATATTAGGTTTACATGGATATAATTCTCCTTTAACTCCTCTAATAATATAATCTCCAATAGAGCCTTTCATCTCCCCTTCTAAAGTATGTATCATTAAACATTCATCTCCTCTAAAAACAGAATTTGCTGATGTTAATTTCTTTATCCTAAATACAGAATCATCTGTTCCATCAAAAATCTCTGCATCTATTATTACTGGTCTCTTTCTATATTTTGCCATTAAAATTCTATTACTACTCGTTTATTTAAATATTCATCTGGAATACTTATACTTGGAAATAAATCTTTAACTTGATTCCCTGGAAGTGTTATTGTACCACTATAAGAAGGTTGAGTTTTGAAAACCTCTGTAGCATTCAAGGTAACTTTCTCTACTAATTTACTGTCCGACATTTAACTGCTCTTTTAAAAAATTTAATTCTTTTAAGTGACTCTCTATCCGTGTAAGGTCTTTACTTAAGGTTTTTGTAAGGTTTTCTATCCTATCTTTATATCCTTCTTTTTCAGAAGTATAAATAGATATTCCATAATCTTTATTTTCAAAATGAGGTTTATCACAATTATCAATATTATCAAAGATAATTAAATCATATTGACCTCTACTATATTCTATTCTATCAAGAGATACTGTCTCTATCTCAATTCCATCATTAGATATACTGCGACTTGTTGGGTTCTCAATAATTTGTCTAGAAATATCTTTGAGTTTTCCCATAGCATGGTGATCTGCTGCACCACAATTATGTACTAAAGCTACTCTTTTGTATTTTCCACAAACTAAATTAGCTGCTAAAAATAAATAAATAGCTGTAGATGTTCCAATTCCTCTCTTTGAACTGATAGTTACTGGCTCATTTTTAATTAAAGCTTCGATTATAGCTAACTGTGTATCATTTAATTTAGGGATAGCTAATTTTCTTCCTCCTGTAGTAAGACATTCAACTTTAAGATCTTTAATTACAGCTTCAAAAAATTGTCTATATGCTTTTTGTAATAATTGTTCTAACATTCTAATATTTTTTTATACTCTTCTTCTGAAAAGATTACTATTTTTTTACTAAATTCTATTCTATCTCCTAAATCCTTTTCCTCTAAAGGAATGTTTTTATCTTTAAGTAATTTTAAAAACATGTCTTCTAGTTTATGTTCTATATATTTTTTTCTTTTAGAGTAGTTTTTATAACTTTCTTTTACTTCTTTACTCTCTACAAAAGTTAGTGTATGTACCATTATGTATTTTGCATATTATCTAAAAGATTTTCGGTAATCTTAATTTTATCATTCATAAAAGGATGTTTGTAAGGAGTTTTGTATTTATTTAAATAGTTTCTCCCATTAATTATTATCTTTTCTACTATAGAAATCTTTTCCTGAGGAGATAAATTCCCTCTTTCAAATTCTTGGAAACTTTGCTCTATAATATCTTCTAATTCTTGTTTAATCATAAAAATGCAATAAAGTAAGCGGTCTCTTTAACTGTATTTAATCTTTTAAAGGTAAACTTTAATTTATCCTTTAATATATATTGTTGTTTTCTTCCTTTTTTAACTACTTCTAAATAATTTTCCTTTTTAAGCGTTTCTATAGATTTTCTAATTATAGGAATAGAATAACTACTTATTTCAGATAATTCTTTCAAAGATTTATCTTTATGTTCATGTAAGCATATATATAATCAGAAATCTTTTAATGTCAGCTTAGGATTGTTAATAATGTTCATTATTTAAAAATTCATATAATTCTTTATTCCAAATCGCATCTGATAAGGCGTTGTGTTCATTAGTTTGCTTTGGGTATTCATCAAGTTCTTTTAACCTTTTTAGTTTTTCATTAAAAGTAGCAAGTCTGTCTTTTTCTTGTGAAACACCTCTACCTATTGTCTTTATACTCATCCTACTATTATTCCAAGTATCTCTAAGGTATAGCCAATCAAGTGTGTTTACTTTTCTGTCTAATTCTTGTTTTAAATCAATACAGTACCTTGGGAATCCCTTTGGGAGGTCTATCATTCTCCCAAATAACCAGCAAAATACTACCCAATCATAGTCTGCATAATAAGCATAGAATTCTGGTTTATCTTTCTTCATCCAATTTACCTTATCTTTTATATCTAAATTATTAAATACAGTATTAAATCCTTCTTTAGTATGATTAGCATAATTAACAAACTCTTTAATTTCTTCAGCTATCTGTTTATTAGTTTTACCATATTTATTTAAAATATCTTTAATAGATTCTTTATTAAAAGGAAATTCTTTTTTAAGAGGATTCCACACCCATTCTTTCCATATAGGCTTTAATACATTCTCTCTTAACCATTCATTATTCCAAGCATCCTTTAAATTAAAATCCTTAGAGATAGCATAATATACTCTATCATCTTCCCCAACTATACCAATAGAGATTAATTCTATTGTATCTATTCCTTTTTTCTTGTACTCATGAAATTCTGTGTCTAAGAAGTACTTACTCATATTTTATTAATTTATTAGTCCATTAAATGCCTCTTCCACAGCCTTACACCCTTCTGCAGAACCTATAAAAGTTAACTCTAATTTACCAGTTCTTTGGTAATATCTAAAATCTTTTATTTCTATTTTATCTAAATTTATTAAACCCACGCCAGTATCTGGTAATTCAAATACTGGTTCTCTAGAAAGACTATTCTGAAATAATAATTCCACTTCAGAAAGTCCTTTAGTTAGTTTGTTATATTTTTCTTTAGAAATTTCTTTCCAGATTGGTCTATAATATAACATTATTATATTATTTCCTTTAAATCATTAATTCTAAAACCAGCAGCAGCTTTGTGACCACCTCCTCCATATTGTTTAGCAATAGTAGAACAATCTACTTCTCCATTATCATTATAAAGAGAGAAATTCCAGTTGCCATCAGCAAACCAAAAACAAGCGCAACCATCATATCCATCTTTATGGTAATCTATACCAAAGTTAATAGGATTAAACCTCTCACGATTAATAGCTATAAATTTTCTATGATCAGTAGTAGCTATAGAACCTTTAGTATCAATATAACCTTTAGATTCTATAAGTTCTATTTCAAAACCATTCTTATAAGTTTGTTTAGCTTCTGTACAGAGATAAGAATATATAGCCTTTCCTTGATTTAAAATTAAATCTTCTGGAGTTACATCAAATACTTTATTATTTCTTTCTAAGTCCTTTTTAGATTGAATTAACCAATCATAAGCTTCTTCATAATTACACCTCTAGCTCCATATTGAAATTCTAAGACTTTTTGTTCATCATTAGCTCTGGGTAAAGCTTTTTTAAGTTTAACATCTATACCATGGAACCAATCATCAATAGCATTTTCACGAGAGTCTTTATGATGATAAAATTTATTGTCTAAACAATCATTAATCTCCTCTCTTGTAAAATTATTTTTTCTTGTATGATTAAATGAATCATATAATCCAAGTAGTCTAACTATTTCAGGCATACTATTATTAGTAGATTCCTTATTAGGATCACCCCTCATTCCTTGCATTAAATGTTTCCAAGTTAATTCGCAAGCTGCAAAGTTAGTATTTCTAAGACCCTCTGTTTCTACTGTAATATTAGATTTAATTGCAGATATATGATGGTCAATCCAAATAAAATTAGTTTCTAATGTCTCACTATCCATTAATCTATCATTTATTTCTAACATATTAGTTAATGGAAAACTAATATCACACATTATCACTTTATCATATTCTGATAAGTCTGGAATAGGATCACCGTAATTATATCCTATAAAATCTAAAGTATCTGATATATCTTCTAATACTCTAATACTTCCATCTTCTATATGTGGATTTTCATGATTCTCTAAAAACCAATGTTTAACTATTGCTGCAGCCATCTAAATCCACTCTGTGATATACTGTACATATTTTCATTTACTTTACTCTAAAGTTTGCAATGTCTGCATCAAATATTTTATCTTTACTATCACTGTATGGTACACCACTAGTATCATTCTTAATATTAAGTTCTCTCTTTGTTGATAAAATATATTTACCAAAATCCACTAATTCTCTTTTATTCATAATTTTATTTTTTAATTCTGACTTATTTTTTACACTTCCATAAAATATAACATTACCATCTCTAATAATTTCTAAAGTATCTATAAAATCAGTCCCAATAAAAGTAATTCCAATTATTTTAAGTTTACATTCTTTTAAATTTTGAAACTCTTCAAGCTCTGATTGTTTATAAAAAGTAAATGTAGCTGGGTCTGACCATTCTGGAAGAATTGATACAAATCCTAAACTCTCTATCTCTTCTTTGTCTAAATATTTAACTCTTACTCTACTTAAATCTAACTCACATAGTTCATAATCAAGGTACATAAAAGAATCTTTGTTGTAAATATCTTTTATATATCTGTTTCCTCCAAGACCATCCATTACTTCTGGATCATATATTTCATATTCAAACTCAAATCCAATATAAAATTCTTCTATTTCCGGCGTATAGTATGCCACTCCATAATTTTTCATACTACAAAGATACAAAAATTTTTTCCATAAATACATGATTGTGAAACTTTTTGAATATTTTTAATTTAACCATATTTAATTCTTAATATTTTCCAATCTGTTTACTATTTTAACTATTTTTATTTTGTGAGCCATTGTTAGTTTGGTTCTTTGTAGTACTGAAGTTAGAAACTTAATTTCCCAAGGAGTCAATAAGTTCGATGAAATGAATCTTCCAAAAGTAAAATGAATGTATCCTTTTACTCCTATAGGGGCTTTTACTTTTGCAAAAGTCTCTATTCTTTGTCCCTCCCTAGCAAATCTCCAAATAAATCCTTTACTACTTTTTACTTTTCTATTACAGCACTTAATAATTCCTTTTTCTTTAGCTGAGAATTTTTTAGCTGCTTCTTCTACTGAATAATTTCCTAAGAAAATTCCACTCTTCTCAAAACACATTACTCTAGTAATATCATTTTTTCTCTCATTAAATCTTTGTATAAGTTCTAATAAGTTTATAAGAGATCCAGAATGTGCAGCACTATGACATTGTTTACACAAACAAATTAAATCTGAATCATTAGCTTGTCAAGGATATTTTCCAGAGTATTTAATGTGGTGAATATGTAATTTTTTAGTGTTTCCACAATTCATACATACCGCCCCTCTTATCCCTTTTATATAGTTTACTTTGTTTATTCATCTGTAATCTCTTAGATAAACAGCATACTTTTCCTTAGTTATTTTCATTTAATTTATTAAGTATAACTTCTAATTCTTCTAATAAAGCTTCTGAGAAACTAATAATACTTCCAGAAAATCTATGTTTATAATCTTCATTAACTACTTCCTTATACTCTCTACATAATTTAATTGTATTAGAGAGTGCATCTTTTCTAACATTAGGGTCTTCTCCCTCATATAATATAATATTATTTCTAATTTTTTCAGTAAGTTCTTTCTTATGGTAAGATAATTTCTCCATTCTCTGTAGTTTTATTTTTATCTTTTAATAATTTTTTAATTAAATATTGAAGATCTTTAATTTCCTTTGAATTATTATCTATTTTTGCATCATGTGTTTGTAATGCAAATATAATACTCTGACCAAGTTCATCTAAATGATAAAATCTATTATTTATCATAATACCATTTTCCATTTTATTAGAGTCAACTACTGATAGTAATCCTTTAAGTTCTAAGGATTTATCATATTTTTGTATGATTGTTTCTGACAAATTAATTATGTTTGATAATTCTTCCTCTGAATAGGAAACTTTTCCTAATCCTTCTATATCTTTATACATGTATTGTTGAAGTGCAGTTAAATAAGCCTTTTCTTTAGCTGGTATTACTTCATTATCTAAAAATTCTGGACTAAACATCTCAAATTTTGCACTTTTTCTGAAAGTATAAAATTGTTTTGACCCCCTTCTTTTATTTCTGCTAACCGATATCCATTGTTCTTCTTCCAGAGCCTCTATAGAATTTCTAATAGTTGGTATAGAAAATCCACATTTTTTAGAAATCGCTCTAAGCCCTGGGAAACATAATGTAGTTTTATGATTGTAAAAACTTTTGATGGTTACATAAACTAATAAATCATTTGGTGTCAATTTTCCATCTTTAGTCATGTCATTTGGCAACTGGAAATGCTGTTTATTCATAGTGTAAAGATAATCATTTTTGCACACTTAATTTCTAGGAGTGTGAAAAAATGGAAACTTATCGATACTGGCCTATTTTAAGTCTATGCGCTAAAGGATTTCCTTTCTTTACCTATAAATTACTTTATTAAAGTCATTCTAGACATAGCTAAAAAAATTTTTTACACACTCTGGAAAAATTTCTTTTACAGTTGAAAAATTTTTTGCACACTTTAGGCAAATTTTTTGCACATAACTATACTTATAACTTAAAAAACTATACGTAAAGAGCCAGGTTTTCAAGAATTTTTTGGCAGCCTTTGATTGGATTTTTTGGAAATTTTTGGTTTAGGAGGTTATAAAAAATTTTTTTATAATTTTTTAGTGAATAATATTATCAGGAAGATGTTTTAAATCTTCATGTAAATCCATAAGCAGATAATCTTTTACTATTACAACATTCACCAATTCTACTTGATTTAGTTTTTTGAGTAGCGGAAGTTTCTAGAGATTTAGCTGCATCAGCAATAGAATTAAATGTATTTATAATTTCTAAGTTATTATTTAGTTGATGTACTTGTTTTCTAGCTCTTTTAATATCCTTATCGAAAATTTTTGTAACTCCTGTACAAGCTTTACTTATATTATCTTTATGCTCTTGTGTTTTATTCTGTTGAAACTTCCTCATTTTTTCTATAGTTTCTGGAGAATGCATACTTGAATCCCCACCAGACATTAGATTATACCCCAGTGTAATACTGTCATATAAATTAATAAAATCTTTTTCTAACTGATTTAAAATATCTTTTATATTTGTTCTATCTTCTGTAATAAATAGATAATCTATTGTAAAATTTTCTCAACCATATTTTCTAATAGCACTCCCTAATTTAGTTTTTGTTTTTGAAGTTTGTCTTTTATGCTTAGAAAATCTTTGAGCAACATCTACTGATTGTCCTATATAAACTTTTCCAGAAGGACTTGTTAATTTATAAACCGCTGATTTTTTCATACTATAATTCTTTAATATTATTTCATTAAAAGAGTAAATTAGGACATTATTAAATTTAGAGATGTTTATAAAGAATTCTTTTTATAATTTTTTTTAAAATTTTTGAATTTTTATGTTCTGAATGCGTTTCTTGTATACTAATCTACCCCCATGTCTAAAGGGCGGGAAAAGGAATTTATTTTTTCTTCCTCTCAATAGAAATTTAATAATCTTTAAAAAATAATTACAATGGAATCAATTGAAACATTAAAAACGTACGAAGAGTTATTAGCAGCAGGTAAAGAAGCAGGCATAAAAGACTCAAAACTTGAAAAAGCGGTTGAATTATATTCACTGCCATTAACAGGTACTTTCAAAAAGTTAATTTTGCGAACAGGTACAAACGAAGCGGGTGACAATATGTCACATTTTGCAATGATTACTACCACAGACGAGATTATTTCAATGTCAGCCTTGCAGCGTTTTGGATACTTTGGGGCAAAAGCAGAGGCCGAAAGTAATATCCAACCGAAGCAAGACAAACAGCAACAAACAATTTACACACTACGTGGTGTGTCTTGCAAAAATCCAAAATTAACAGGCAATCATATTAAGGTAGGCTTGAAATTAGAGGGTACAAGTTTTAATGCGGATCCAAAAGAAGGGTGGATTTTAGATTATAAAAAAGAAGGTTACACAACTCCCGGCACAGCTAAAAAAGGTTTAGTAACTAAAGTTTTTTATGAAGTTAGTCCTACTGATGTAAAGTAAAAATATTTGTGGGTGCATTAATTTGCATTCACATTTATTTATTGTTTATTATTTATTAAAAAATCACTATGAAAACATCAAAATTAATTGCAAAAAATTCGCAAGCATTCGGTTTCTTTGGTTCAAAAGAAGAAGCAACAAAACAACTTTCAAAAGGGCAAAATAATACATTTATTTTAAAACGAGTAAGTTGTTTAAATCCTAAATTGTTAACATGGA
>JAQICV010000002.1 GCA_027858315.1 Candidatus Woesearchaeota archaeon | reverse complement strand
ACCCAGTTTTCATTGCTTGGGATAAGAGTACTGGAATCAGTATTACTGAATCTCAGATTAGTGATTTAAGTCATACTGTTGATACAAACACTCAACTAACCGAAGGTGAAGTTGATGCTGCAGTTAGTAACAATGGTTACTTGACAAGTTTTACTGAAATTGGAGATATTAGTGGCGTTACTGCTGGAACAGGTTTAACTGGTGGCGGTGCTGTTGGGGCATTAATTATTAATGCAATTGGAGGAGTTGGAATTAGTGTTGCAGCTGATAGTATTACAATTGATCCAACTTATACTCAAAGAAGAGTTTCTTCTTCTTGTGTTGCTGGTCAAAGTATTCGAGCTATTGCTGAAGATGGTACTGTTACTTGTGAAGTTGATACTGATACAAATACTCATGCTGGTACAATATGTGGTGTAGGCACATTTTTGAATGGTGATGGTAGTTGTGATGCTGGTTATTTGGATGCTGATGGGACTGATGCCATTGATGGCGGTAATGCACAAACTTTAGATAGTATTGATAGTGGATCTTTTTTAAGAAGTGATGTTGTTGATTCTTTAATTTCAACTACAAAAATCACAGGGTCATTAATTCATGAAGATAATACTGCAATGGGATATATAACTCATCCAAAAGGAGGTTATTATCAAACTAGTACTAGTTCAATTAGTGGTGCTATAAGGATTTGTCTTCCAACTTATAGGGTTGCTGATATGCTCGGTTTTAAAGTAGATATTTTTGATTATGCTGGTGGTTCTGATGGAGAAAGTATTACCTTAGATGTAAATGGATATTATTATAATGATGGAACATGGAATAATGAAGCAGTAACTATTCAATCAGGTCGAAGTGATAGAGATTATAATGTAAGATTTGGAGAAGAAAATTCTAAGGGTTGTATTTGGATTGGAGAAACAACATCTCCTTGGTCATATCCTCAAGTTGTGGTAAGAGATTTCTTTGGAGGATATTCTACAGATATTGATGCATATGATGATGGTTGGACAGTTTCCATAGAAACAACTCTTGGAACTATTGATGATACAATTTCTTCGAATTATATTTATTCTGATTGGAATAAAATCAAAAATATTCCCACAGGATTTGCAGATGGTGTTGATGCTGATACGAATACTAATGCTGGAACAATTTGTGGTGCAGGTACATTCTTGAATGGAGATGGTAGTTGTGATGCTGTTGTTGTTGATACAAATACTCAACTTAGTGAAGCAACAGTTGATTCTTATGTTAGTGATAATGGTTATTTAAGTTCTGATGTTTATGTAAATACTGTTGGTGATACAATGACGGGAGATTTATCAATTACTAAAAACAATGCTTGGTTAGAAATAGATAGTTCAAGTGCTGGAGGAAATGGTGTAGAGCAAGGTGCAGGAATTTCTATTGGAGAGAGTGGATATAAAGGTTCGGCAGCTCTTCATTTAACATATACTGGTGACGGTTATGGTCATATTGGTATGGGTGTTGTTGATAGTGTTACTGGTCTTCCTGCACAAGAAGCAATAAAATTTTATTATACTAATAATGATGTAACTTTTTTAGGTGATGTAACTGCATCTGCATTCTATTATTCTTCAGATGAAAGATTGAAAAAGAACATAATACCTATAGATAATGCTTTAGATAACCTTGAAAAACTTGAAGGAATTAAATTTAATTGGAGAGAATCAGGTAAAAGTGACATTGGTTTCATTGCTCAAGATGTTGAAAAAGTATTTCCTGAATTAGTTCAAACCGATAATCAAACTGGAATGAAATCAGTAAAATATGGAAACATTGTAGCAATCTCAGTTGAAGCAATTAAGGAACAACAAGAATTAATCGATTATTTAATTGAAATCAATAAGAATCAACAAAAAGAAATTGAAGAAATAAAAAAAGAGTTGAAAAAATCATAAAATGAAAATCAATAAAATAAAATTAATTCCTTTTGTATTAATCTTCATAGGCTTAATCTTTTTAGTTTATGCTGCAACATATTATCAAGTAAATTCTGGTGCAACAGTAACTATAGATGAACAAGGTATATGTAAAGAAGTTACAAATAATAATGGATTGGCTATGTTTGTCCCAACTAATTCTCTTGCAGAATGGACAGCATTTAGAGATAATGCTGTAGGAGTTACAATTAATGATTGTGCACCAGACTGTGTTGTTGGTGATACTTATAGTCAAACATTAAGTAAATGTGTTCGTCCTGCAAATATCACTAATACTTGTAGTACAAGTGGATTTTCCTGGACTTCTTTTTATGGAGGAAGATGTGATAATCAAATTTGTGCTTATGTTGATGATGGTTTAGGAACTATAAGTTCAGCAAGTTTAGAGGGAGATTGCACAATTAGTCATGCTTGGGATGGATATTGTTATAGATTTGATGCAAGAGCAGGTTGGAGTGATGTAGGTAGTTGTTATGCATCTACATTATATAGTATTCCTTATTCAACTTCAGTATGTCCTTCAGGTAGTAGTTTTGATGCAGCTACTCAAAAATGTTATGATACTGATTATTCAACAACATATTATTGTATAGGTTCTTATGTGCTAAATGGAGTTCAATGTACTATTGATCCTGTAACAGATATTTTTTTAGGAGTTAGTTGTGATTCAAAAACTTTATGTGGAGCAGGCCCTTATACTTTAACATGGACAAATATGTTAAATGTTGATAGTTGTACTGCAAGCGGTTTATGGTCTGGAGCAAAATCAGTCACAGGAGGTTCTGAAGATATCACTGCAATTATTAATGGACAAACTTGTGTAGGTGGTTGTGATTTTACATTAACTTGTCCGGGAGCATATGGGACAGTTGTTAAGACTGTAACTGTTCTTGATACAAGTGCTTCATCTTGCCCACTTTTATTTTATAAAGATGCTCTTGGTGAATTTGAATATATTACAGATATTTCAAGTGGAGTTTTAGGATTAGTAAATAATAAATTTGCTCAATATTATAATACAAGTAATATTATTGTTCCAATTAAACCAGATATTGAAGGTAATTATGAATTTGTAATAACAGAACCTATGGATGAGATATCTTATGTTGATGATGCTAAATTAATGTTAATTGATGCTCCAAAAGGTATTGAAATAGTTCATACAGGTATTAGAAGTGCAGTTATGGGAAGTATGGATTATAAAATTTCCACTATTTCAAATTCAATACTTCCATCAAAGGTTGTTAATAGATTTGGTAATGATGTAACAAGTAAATTTACTAAAGTAGATAACAAAGCAACATTTGTCGATATTTACGAAGATGATTATTTTGATTTATATTTTGATGATATTAAAGGTAATAAAAATGCTAAATTAATTATTGATTTATGGACATATATGACTAGTCAAGGTGAGCAACTCAATCACCCTTTCAAAGGAAACGTTTATCCTTACATTGAAGTAATGGATGAAAATGGTGATTTTGTAAAAGTGATGGATTGGCCATATAGTACTGCTGATATGAAATCAATAGTAATTGAATTAGGTGATATCTTCAAATCAGAGAATAAAGTAATTAGACTGCATACTGGAAAATATCATCCTCTTTCTGAGACTATGATTGACAGAATCAGGTATGATGAATCTGAGCCAGTAGATTACAATATCAAAGAAGTTAAACCATTCTCTGCAGATTTAGAAGACAAGAGTCTACACTCTTTCAAAGAGCAAAATACGGTTTCAAGAATGATTGCAAAATTAGATCCAAACTCAGTAGACCAATCTGGAGATTATCCCTATTACGGAAACTATACTAAACTTGGTAACGTTTTACCTCTTTTATTAACTCGTGATGATAAGTATGTGATAATGAGAAAAGGTGATATGATGACACTTAAATTCAACTACCAAAATAAAGTAAAAGATGATGAAGAAAGAACTATAATATTCTCTTCAAAAACTTGGTTTAGAGTGCCAAAATCTCAAGATTACTCAAATGAATACCCAGATCCATATCCATACACTGGCATGCAAGAGTATCCATACAATGAATCAAAAATTGATGGTAATTACTTTGATTATGCAAAAGAATGGAATACTAGAGAATATAAAAAATTAAATAATTTTTTAATTGGTAATTTTTCTACTCCTTATATTGTTAGAAATGGAAAAATTGATGGTGAATATTTTAGCTAAATAGTATTTTTAGTTTAATTTAATATTCTCTTATTCTTAAAATCTAATTTCTTTTCGATTATATGAACTACAACATCTTCAATTCTTTCTTTTCGACATCAAACTCGAAAATTTTAAAAGTCTCAGCAACATTTACAACCTTTGTTTTATTAAGTATTTCTTCTAAACCTGCTCCCTCATGAATATGTCCAACTAATGCATAGTCGGGTTTGAATTCCTCTAAAAATGCCCTTGTTGCAACAGAACCGCCAATAAATGGGAAAAACGGGGTCATTCTCTCCATTTTTGTTCCTTCGGGAGGTAGATGTGAAAGCATAATCTTAAACTTAGTATCTTTTATAGATTCATAATTCTCGACCATATTCAGAAGAATCTCTTCTTCAGTCTCTCCATAAGGACCAATTGGAACATAATTAGAACCAAATAAAGCTAAATCATCATTAACTAAGATAGGTGCATTTCCAACTAGATGAACATTATAATGTTCTTCTAAATTTTTAATACCTCTTTTAGTCTCATGATTTCCAGGAACCATGAAAATTTGTTTACCTTTAAAAATACCAAGTAACTTAGAAAAATCATCTTTCTTTTCAGACAAATCTCCTGTAAAAATAACAAAATCAATATCATCTAATTTCCCATACTTTTCAATCATATCAATAAATTTCTTCTTTGAATGAATATCTCCAGTTGCTAAAAACCTAATTTTATTATTATTCATATATATTATATATTCACACTATATTATAAATCTTATTTATGCTGCCTTAATTTCTTCTTTAGTAGGTTCATAAACTTTATTTATTTTTTTATTTTCAATATCTATTTCATAAATTGGATAATTTTTTTCAAGCATTTTAGGAACTCCAAATTTAACTAGTCTATTTATCCATTTAGGATTAATATATTCTTTAAAAGAATATTCATTAGAAATATCTTTTAATTTTTCAATAACTTCTATTTGTACTCCTTTTGTATAAAAAAGTGCTCCAATAGTCCATTTTCTAACAACTAACTCATTATAATTGCCAGTAATCTCTGGTGACTTTAAAGCTTCTTTTACATCAACCTTCATATATTACTAGTCCTATAAGCTAAACCATCTTCACTATCATTATCTATATTTTTTGTTGCAGAATCTTGAATATATGCTTCATATATATAACCTGAATCAAATATAACTCCAACTGACCCATCAATACCTGATCTTTTAGTATTAGCAATTCTAATTGGAAAATTTTCTCTAATCGTAGAAAGAGATAATTGATATTTCTCCGATTTCGTATCACCTTGATAGATTAAATTTGTAATAATGTTATTAAATGCATCAATTCTTCGTATTTCTCCAGAATTTAATGCAGCACCTCCTCCAAAAGCATTTGTAATATGAATACAAGCATAATCTAAATCATCAAGTCCTTGAACTGAATGATATCTAGTATCATCTTTAATCTCATAAAGTCTAGAAATTAATGCACTGAAATCAAGTTTTTCTATTTCATCATCTAAGTGATGTAACCCTAAATACTTTAATAATGATTTATCTTTTAGTTTATTTAGTAAATTAATTATAAAATTAAATACATGTTCAAAAGAATATTCTTTTTCAATATAAGTTGGATAAATTATTTCATTAAAAACATATTGAAAATATAAATCTGTAGATAGCATAATCGAAACTAGTTTTTCACTACAATCTTCATTCTCGGAGATTATTTTTATAATAAAATCAACAGATTCTATATTCATACCTCTCATTGTATATTGACCTTTAGTTAAATTGTCAAAAAATAATTTGTTCTCTGAAAGCCTTCTGCTTAGAATAGTTAATTTATCTAGGTTTTTAATTAATATCGATGAATTAAATTTAACACTGCCATTAACTTCATTAATTAGATTTATCACAGTTAAAGAATTATTAACTTCTCCTCCTTCTAATATTATCTTTAAAAATAAATAATATGATTGTAAATCATCAAAATCTAATGGTCTAATAAGATAAGATCTCATTCTGTTACAAATTATTTCAATAAATGATTGTTGATATGTATCTATGTTAGATATTATTTTTAAATATGTATTAAAATCATTTTTATTTTTATTAAGTAATTTATTTAATTTTTTATCATATTGTTCTAAAACAATATTTAAATTTTCTTTTGATTTGGATGATTCAAGAATGATATCATAACTTTCTTTACTAAATAATTGTTTATATTTCTCAATAAATCTAAATATTTCAATTATTGTAGAATCATTAGTACTTATAGTATTAATAAAAATTTGAACTATATAATCACCATAAATTTTATAGTAAGAATAAAAGTGTTCAAACTCATTCATAAAAAAGAAATTTCCTTCAAATATTTTTTCATTAATTTTTTTATAAGCCAAAATTATTCGAATTAAATGATTAAAACTATTTTCTTGAGAAATCATTTCTTTAACAATATCCATATTTGAACTAGAATAAAGTAATCTATCAAATATTTCATCAAAATTTCCTTCATGTATTGATTTATCAATTAATATTAGAAATCTTTCTAAAAATATATCATTCTTGTAAAATTCAATATTTTTCTCGATTATAGGTATAATTTTCACATCAAAATTATAAGGATTTTTAAAAACAGAAAAAATTATCATCTCAAAATTATTTTGATTAAGAATTGGAGTTAATGAAGCAATTTTTTCAAATATCTGCGAATAACCAGAGTTAGATTTTAAATCAAATTTTTTGATTGTTTCTAAATAAAATTTTAAATTTTTGGAAGTGATAATTGGGCTAATTTTAATTAATATGTCAAATACATCTTTTGGATTTTTTATTTCCTTAATAAATTTTGAAAGTAAATCCCAATTTTTTAATAATAGATTTGTAAATTCAGAATCTATATCATAATATCCATATTTTTTTAGAACAATTAAATTACTTTGATTATCACTTAAAGAGATAGAGTTTACAGTTTCATTTAATTGATTCAGATACTTTTCATATCCACTATTATCTTTCATACTTATTTTCTCATTTATTTTTTTCAATAATAAAATTCACTGCACTAACTTTTTCATCTATATCATAAGAATTTAAATCTTTTAATTCATTAACCAAAATAAGAATTGTATTAAATATTTCAACTCTATGTGTTGGATCCTCATTTTTAATTTTGTAATTCATAAATTTAGAGAATATTCCTTCTTGTTCTTTTTTAGATAATAATGTAGAAATAATTCTTTTAATTTGTTCAAGAATTTCTTGAGGATTTTTATTACTCTTCATTCTGATTTAAACATTTTTTTCATTTATATAAATTTGTATTACAAACTCTAAATTAATTGTTCAAAGAGCTTAAAAAAACTATCGTAATAATTAATTATTTGATCCCAAAAGAAAATAAACAACAAAAACAATATAACATATTTAAGTAATCTCCCCATAAATGCTAAGAATATATATCTTGCAAAACTAAATTTAAATCCACCATAAAAAACAGATAAAACTTCAATTGGTCCTGGAAAAATATTACCAACAAATAAGATAACTCCACCATAACGAAGAACTTTTTCTTTGTAACTCTCAAAATTTTTTTTAAACATCCATCTTAAAACTCTCTCTCCAAGCATTCTACCAAAAAGATAATTAAACAATAAACCTGTAATATTACCACAAATCATAATTACAATAATTAATACAGGAAAATATTGTGTTGAATTCAAAAAATAAATAAAGAGCGCTTCTGAAGGTAAAACTAAAAAGAAAATTGCTCCAAAAATTGAAGAAAAAAATAAACCAATAAGAGTTTGATTCACAATATTAGATTGAACATATAGATACTGTTTGTAAAATGTAGGATTTTTTTGAAGCATAGACAAAAAATAAAGCATAATTTGATCATAAAACAAATATAACACAAAAGCTAAACTCAAAATAATAATCCATTTTAGTTTTTTAGAACTTTTTTTTTGATTTATAGAATTCTTAGTTTTAGTTCTCTCAAAATGATATGGAAGTTCTATTGTTTTCTCATCTTCTTCAAATTCAATATAATAATTTTCATCCTCTTTTTTCATTTTTTAGAGATATGTATAAAGCAAGTTATAACTATTCATAATTTATATGTTTAAAGTAAAGTTTATAAAGTTTTATCTTAGATATTAAGTATGGGTTATGAAATTCTAGCAGAAGATTTATTTGATGATAGTAAAAAGAAAAAACCGAAGAAAGATAAAAGTTCTTCAAAGTCTGATAAAGGTTCAAAAAAATTAGATATAAATCCTTTATTTATACATATAGGTTTAATACTTGTCATCTTAATTCTATTATTTTTTGTATTCTCAGATTCAATAAATTTTAATTTTAAAGATGATAAGGTAGAAGACATAACAGTATTAGTTGGGGAGTTAAATAGTTTCAATAAAATATATTCTGGTGATTTAGAACTCTATGTTTCAAATTCTGAGTTAAAAACTCAAAGTTCAACATTGGAACTTAAATCTCAAGACTTAGAAATTAAAGATTTTCAAGGTAATATTTATCTTGATGATAATGATAGTATAGTTCTAAACGGAACAGCTGAAAAGATTGTTTATGGAAAGAATATATTAAATTTAGAAAATACTCAATTCACTTTAACATCATTTGACAAAACTAATGCGAATTTATATTACGAAAAAATTGATTTAGATTTCAAAGAAGGAAGAATCAAACTAAATGAAGAATTAAATTACGAATTTACAAATTCATCAATTACTCTAAATAGATATAATATGAGTTTTAATTATGATGGGACATTCACTTTTAGTGGAATAAGTTCAGAATTCACATTAAATGCAAGTAGTCCTAAACTTATGATAACTTACAAAAATGAGTAATTTTCCTAAATTCTCTTTTAACCAATTTATAAAAATAAAAGCAAAACCTAAATCTTCAAAATCAGAATTAATCTGGGACAATGAAAATGAGATGATATTAGCTTTTTTACACTCAATTCCTGATGATAACAAAGCAAATGAAGAACTTATTAAGCTATTTAAAAAGCAATTAAAGTTAAGAGTAGAACTAACCTCAGGTTTTAAGTCAAAAGACAAGAAAGTGAAAGTAATTTAAGAAATAATAATTAATTGTTTTCTTTCAATTTAGTTACAATGTAAGTTCTATATTTATCTTTAATAATACGATTTTTAGAAACAATCTCAGTAACTTTTAACCAGTCCAAAGCAATTTCATTATCAATTAACAAAGAGATTAATTCTGCTTGTTTAAATGGATGACTCAATTTATTAACGGCTCTTAAAAATAGTACTTCAATTCTTGTTTTTTGCTTATTCAATTCTTTAGAAATATCTTTTATTGGTTGAGGTTTTGAATAAAATCCTAAATTTCGTTTGAATAAATCTACTACATCAATATCAGTATCCTTAAAATTTATACTGTTTAATAAAAAACTATCAACTAATCTTAAGTATATTTGCACTGATTCAATATTGTTAAAATTTATTGTAATAATTTTTGTATCGAAAATAAGTTCTTCAAATTTATTTTTCAAATTATTATATTTAACTAAGTCCATATAATGAAAAGTAAAAATAGCTATATAAATATTATGTAAAATAAACAAAAATAATTGGGATTAAATTAAATCTCCAATCTCAACATCATCAGTAATAAACTCATCATCTAAAGAAGAATCTAAATCATCAGTTGTATAATCATAATCTGCAGGAACTTCATTTACTGTATCTCCTGAAGTAGGAGTATCAACATCATCAGAACTACTACATCCTGTAAAAGCTCCTAATAAAACTAAAACTAATAATAATAAGCTAATTTTTTTAATATTTGATTTAATCATTTTAATCTAAACCTCTTTTAGTATTTATACCATCTTGGATTCTTGTTCCATCTGCAGGTCTAATTCCTTCTCCTTGAGCAGCATTAGGGAATCTTTCTCTAAATTCATTTCTAAGAGTTTGTTTTTCATTATTCATTTCTCTTAAAGCAGTATTTTTTTTCTCTTGATCCATATTGTTAAAGTTTTGTTTTAATTGTTCTTTAACTTGATTCATATCAGCTTGACCTAATCTAACTTGTTCAACAAATTCAGAATTATTAATACCAAATTTATTCATATATTGCTCAGTTTTTTTAGCATTATAATTATTCTTAGCTTCTTCAAGTCTTTGATTTTGCATCAATCTTTGATTTTGAACATTGTTTCTATGCTCTTCCCTTATCTGTTCTTTAACTTCATCAGTAAAAGCACCTTGAGCAATTTCTCTATATTCACTACTTAACTTAATAGCTAATTGTTTTAGTTCTACATATTCTGCAGCTAAAACTGTAGCATCTTCTTCTAAATTCATTTGAGAAATTTTCTCTCTAATTGATTCTAGTTCTGAATTAATTTCTTCAAGTCTAGTAACATCAAACTCCGAATTCTCAGATTTAATTCTATTAATAATTTCCATAGAATTTCCATTTTGAGTCTCTACTCTTGCTTCTAATTGTAAAAGTCTAACTTGAGCTCCATCGCTATCAGCTAAAACTATTGCATCATTACTAATTACTACTTCATCTTCAGCAAATACTAAAGAAGTCATAGACATTAATAAAACTAAATTTAATAAAATTGCATTTATTTTTTTCATCATTTTTAAATAATATACTCTACGTGTTTTAAAATGATACCGAAACTTTGACAATTTTTTTGACAAAGGCTTAGAAATTCTAAAATTTCTTGAAAATCCATTTAAAGATTTTTGACTGCATCATTTTTTAATAAACCTATATTGATCGGTATGAAATTATGTACGGAACTATATATAAATGCTTCCCAGAACTAAGCGGAAACAACCGGAACTAAGTCTATTCTAGATTTATTTCAATATAATTTGATTGACCTGCTTTTTCTTTTTTTAAAATACCTTTAATAACTAAAGATTGGACATTTCTTGAAACAGAAGATTTAGGAATATTCATTACTGCTTCAAGTTGTTTTTGCGTCATCTTTTTATGTTTTTCAATTAGTTTTACTATCTCTTGTTGTCTCTGTGTCAAATTTTCAAGATTATAAGTTGATTTAGAAAAATCTTCATTATCTTCTAAATTTAGATCATCTTTCACTAAAATTTGTTTTTTACTCTTCTCTTTAAGTTTGAAAAGCAAAGATAGAATAATAATTAATGCAATAAAAAATATTATTGAAGAAACAATAAAAGTAGAATTTCTAAGCAAACTAGAATCAACTTTATCAATTTTATATTGAACAATTAAAGTAAAAGGTTTATCTTCACCAGTTCCAATAATTTTAAGACGACTATTACTCTCATCAATTCTCATATTTGGAGTAGTTCTAATATAATTAATTTGTGCTCCTTTAGGTAAATTTAATTCAAAAATATAATTATCAAATTTTTCAGTAGATGATAAATTTAAAACCCAATACTCAGCATTCTTAGAAGTATAACTTTGAGAATCAATAACATTTTGAAATAAGGCATAATTTGTTTTTCCATCAATACTAACTTCACCGTTATCTTTAATATCAATCGAAATATCTGCATAAAATCCTGAATAAACAAAACTCGAAAAAAATAGCAAAATAAAAAGGAATAAAGTATATCTAAACAATTTCATATTAAATTCAAGAATTAGTTATTTATAAAGTTAATTTTATTCAAAATCTCAATTAATATTGAATCCAACATATTGATGATTCTTATTAAGACTTATTTTTATGTCTCTAATTTCGTATTCACCATCTAAGCCATCAAAAAATCGTTGTTCAATTCCATTAACAAATTTTGGATTTAAAAATACATTTTGCAAATCTTCTCTAACTTTCAAATCATTAAAAAGTTTTTTTAATAATCCATCATTTCTAATAGAAACTGAGAATTTATTTATAAATTCTGAATCAGGCAAGATGGTCATTATTGCTCCAGGAATCAAATTTAACTTATTTTTACTAAAAATAGGTATTCCTGCAGATAGCATTGGAACATTACAATCATAAATATAAATCTCATTATAATCATTACTTATATCAATAATATCTTTTTTATATTCAGGAATTATCCAACCATTTTCTAAAGTAATATAATTCTGATGATTTTTTTTACCTATGGAACTACTCATTTTAATCTAATTAATTCAAAAAAAATTGTGTTTATAAATGTTACTAATCGGATAAACAAGAACATCTATCATAACCCTCATCTAAAGCTTCTTTAAGACTATTAAATGTAACAATATGGTCTTTAGACATCTTATGTGCGTAAGGACAATTTGAATAATGTAGCTTTTTAGATTCGGAATTACCTACTAAAAAATGTTGCTCTTCATGAGAACTAGTAACTTTATCAATCTTTTCTAAAGATACAATCTTAAGTTTTAAAATCTCCATTTCTCTTTTTAGAGAATCAAAATCTTTTTTAGATTGACTCTCAACCCTACTAACTTTCTCAGCAAGAAAAAATATCTCTCTTTTAACTTTATCAAAAGCAAATTTAATCATTTTAAGCTCTTCTTTAAATACCATAAAAATTTAGAAAGCATAGTAATTTATAAAACTATCTTTTGTTACTACTTATCTTGACAACACTATTATTTTTAACGATAAAATTTCTTATTTCCTACTTTAATAACCTTTTGACTTTCTTTTTCTTTAAATTTAGGTTCAATTTTTTCATAGTCAGGTAATCTTTTAAATTTCATATTCTTAAAATATTCTCCAATAATTTTAGTAAAATTATCCATATCTTTTCCAGCAACAAAATTAATAACTAATCCTTCTGCTCCTGCTCTAGCTGTTCTACCAATTCTATGAACATATTTAACTTTGTCTTTAGGGACATTATAATTATAAATATGGGAAATATTAGGAATATCAATACCTCTAGCAGCAATATCTGTTGTAATTAAAACATCAAACTTTTCATCTCTAAAATCTGAAATAATTTTATTCCTTTTACTCTCATCAATTGCGCCATGAACACATCTAGTCTTTAAATCAGTAAATTTGGAAACATTTTTTTTAATAAATTCTGCAGTCTCATGTCTATTAACAAAAACTAAATTCAATCCTGAACTTTGATATTTTAATAAATGAATAAGTAAAGATAATTTTTCATTTTTCTCAATTTGAAAATAACTTTGCAAAAGTTTCTTTTCATCAACAACAAACTCTGCCTTAATTTTAGAAGGTTCATTCATATATTTAGATGCAAGTTTCAACATTTCCTCAGTAATAGTTGCAGAAAAGAACATTTTTTGAATATAATTAGGAACAACTCCTAAAATCTTCTCAATATCTAAAAGAAACTCTTTCTCAAGCATTAAATCAACCTCATCTAGAACCAAAGCTTGTATATTCTCAAGATTAATAGTTTTTCTATCAATATGATCAATTAGTCTTCCTGTTGTACAAACAACAATTTGAGCATTTTTCAAACTTTCAATTTCTTTATCAATAGACTGGCCACCATAAACATTAACAATATTTAATCCAACAAATTTTGAAAATTTTGAAATATCTGCTCCAACTTGTTTTGCAAGCTCTCTTGTAGGCGTAATAACAATTGCTTGGATATTTTTTAAATTAGGATCACATAATTCAATAACTCTTGAGGCAAAAGCTAGAGTTTTACCTGAGCCAGTTGCAGAAGTTGCAATAACATCTCCTCCAGCAAGAAGTTTTGGGATAGTTTTCTTTTGAATAAGTGTAGGAAATTTAAAATCTTCCTCTTTAATAACTTTAATAATATCATCAATAATGTTTAATTTTTCGAACTCTTTCATAAAGAAAAAGAACAACTTCTTATTATTAAGCATTTGCTAAATAATCACTAATCTTATAAATCACGATATCTTTATAATTATATAATGACTAGCACACCTTTCAAGAAATGTTGTATATTTTTTCTCACAATTTTTATATTAGTGATTTCTATGTTATCAATCTCAACTTATTCTGCAACATATGACTGTAATACTTGTAATTCCTGTAATACTGCAATTTCTAACTCTGTTTCAGGAGATTTAATTAGACTTACATCTGACATAAATCAAGATTCAGGTAGTTGTATTGATACACAATCAAAAACTGACTTCACAATAGATTGTCAAAATCATTTAATTACTGGAGATGGAAGTTTAAGCTATTATGGAATAGAATTCAAGATAAATACTAATGATGTATCAGTTAATAATTGTAGAATTGAAGATTTTGGAAAAGGAATTTATTTATTTCATGCAGACAATAATAGTTTTGACAATTTAAATTTGCAAAATAATTACCAAGGATTTTCACATTTATATTCAAATAAAGTAATTATTACAAATTCGATAATGCAAGAAAATAAACAATCAGATTATTATTTTAGTCCATACGGTTTTATTGATTGTGATAATACAATAAGTAATCTGTTCAGCAATGGAAGAGAAATTTTATACGCAAATTCACAAGTTAATTTAAACAATGATGAATATGCTTCAGTAATTCTTTGTGATGCAGATGATTCAACATTAACAGATATAGACATTATGGGTTCAGATAATTACAATAACAATGGATTATATATGTACCATACAGACAACACTAATCTCATAGGAATTAATTCGACAAATAATAGTGATTTTAGGATAAGTCAATCAACAAATAATCTTTTTGAAGACATTTATGTAACTAATAATACCCAATATGGTATTTTTTTTGATTTAGGGTCAAACGACAACATACTTAAAAATAGTTATTTTAGTCAAAACTCTCAATTCGTAGTATATATTCGAGGAGACAATAATATTGTTGATAATACAATAATAGAGAGAAATTTTGCTACAGGAATATTTATTCAAGGAGAATCTAATACAATTGCAAATTCAACACTAATTGCAAATTATCCTTCAGGAATAAGTGTTCAAAATTCAAATAATCTATTCTATAATAACATTCTTGCAAATACAATAAACTACGAAGAAGCATCAGGAACAACAAATTATCTAAATAAACCTTTAGATTGTAGTGAAACTAATATTGTGGGAGGTTCTTGTAGTGGTGGTAATTACTGGTCCAAATTAACCCATCTTGGTCTTGATTGTGCAACATGGGAAACAAACTATGTTGGAATATGTTATGACAATACTTATTTCTGGAAAGCAGAAAAGAATCATTCGGAATTATGTATGGATGGTGATGCAAATGGAATTTGCGATAGTATTTTTGATTTAAGTGTAGCAGAGAGAAGTGAAATTGCAATAGACAATTATCCTCTTAAAGGAAATATATTTGGGCAAAGTCTAGATTATTACGAATTATTTATTTCAGATAATTCTGACATAAACACAAAAGTAGGTGACGATATAGTATTTAGTGCAGATTTTAGAAAAAATTCAGCATATTTTGGAGAAGGGACTTGTAAAATCTTTGTTGATGATGTATGGGAAAATATGATAAACACAGGCATAAGTTATAACAGATTAGTTACTGTAACAACTAATGAGATGTTAGAATATTATGTTTCTTGTTATGAAGATGATGTAGATAATCATTTACAGAAATTTAACAGTTTTTTTGTTAATTCAGTAACTCAAGATGATACAACAAACAATTTAGCATATTTAAATTCTAAAACTGGCACAAGCAGACCTTTTACAATAATAGTAGAAGAAAATTATGCTTATGTTGGTTCTGAATTCAAAGGAATAGAAATCTATGATATTTCAAATCCAAATAATGTAGTTAAAACAGATGACTATACTCTTAGTTCTGGAACCTATCCAGTTGAAATAGAAATACATAACGATATTGCATATGTGCTTTTAAGAGACTCAAGTTTTATGTGTTTTGACATATCTGACAAATATAATATACAAGTTCTATGTGATTATACAAATACAGATATTGAAGGAGGGTTCAATGTAGAAGTTGATTCAAATATAGCTTACCTAACCTCATATTATACTGACTCTTTGTATGCATTAGATATAAGTGATTTAAATAGCATTACAGTAGAAAACTCATATACTGACCCAATAATTTTAAATGGTGCATATAAACTAAAAAAAGTAGATAACTATCTATATGTATTATCTTCTTATTCAAACACTCTCTCAATTTTTGATGTATCTAATCCTAGTAATATGCAACTAATAAACACCTATAATGATGCTTCATTTCAAGTATTTAAAGACATAAAACAACTTGGGTCAAACTTATTCATACTTGCTAAAGAAACTGTAGTAATACTTGACATATCAAATCCAACAAACCCTACAAAAGTATCAGAATTATATTCTCAAAATTTTAATTGGTCATCTTCAATAGAGATAAGTGATTTAGGATATTTATTTGTAAGTTCAAACGGACTTAATCAAATAACAGTTGTAGATATTACAAATATAAATTCTCCTTCAATTACTGAAACATTCACAAATAGATTAATAGATGGAGTCCAAGATACTTATGCATATCAAAATAAACTCTACACTGCAAATCTTGGAGCAGATTCTATATCAATTTTTGATGCATCATATTATGTAGCAGAAAATAATCATAGTTCTCAAATAGTCTCAATACCTTCAGTAACAATCGACTACACTCCATTTAATTCATCAACAACTGATTTTTCAACATACACAACAGAAGAATTAGCAGATATGGAAAATGTAATATTTGCAAATACATATGGAAAAATCGAATACACACAAAATATTTCAGTTATCAGTAGCATAATATTGACAAACAAATTAAAAATTGAAAACAATAGAATTGAAGTGAACTCAGCATTAATACCTCAATTCAACAAACCTGCAATATTAGAAATTTCAGGGATAACTTATACTGAACCAATAATTTATCAAGATACAACAATATGTCCTTCAAATATTTGCCAATTAATCTCATATGAAAACAACATAGTAAGATTTAGTGTTACAGGATTTAGTTATTATACAATAAAAGAAAACACAACTGAAGTTATAACACCTCCAGTAGATGGTGGTACAAGCTCAGGAGGAGGTGGTGGAAGTAGTAGTTCATCTCCAGAAGTTTCTTATCAAAGTGCAGCAAATGTATGTAATATTGATTATACTTGTTCTAATTGGGGTTCATGTATAGGTGGAGTACAAACTAGAACTTGTGAAGATGCAAATGAATGTAGTTCAATAATCAAAACTGAATCACAATTCTGTTCAGATTCTAGTATAATTAGTAAAATAATAGAAACAATAACTAACATAACTACAGAAGACTACATTTATTATTATGCTGATATAGATAATCTAAACTCATTATACACATTTTTCAAAAAAGTTCCAGACAAATTTATAATCGTAGATAAAGATTTGAAAAAACAATATCTTGCAATACTAAATTTCTCAGAATCAACAACTGAGAAAGTTTATTCAATTTTAGAAATCAAAGATGAAGAAAGTATTGAATATGTAAAAGAATTAGGATTAGAAACATATGATTTCAATAAAACAACATCAGGACAACTAAAAGTAATACCTGAAAACAAAGATATTGACAAAGTAACTTATTTTCAAATAGCATTAATTAGTATCGGAGTAATATTTCTAATATCTTTATTCCTATTTATTACCTTTAGACTTCTATCAAAAGATTAGCAAAAATATTATAAATCCTCGAATCATAGTAAGATATGCAAAAAAAACTAAGTAAAGCGACTTTTGGTATGGGTTGTTTTTGGAATCCTGAATATTTTTTCTCAAAATTAGATGGAGTATATTCAACTAGAGTAGGATATTCTGGCGGTACACTAGAAAAACCCAATTATGATAATTTAGGAGATCATAGCGAAGTAGTAGAAATTACCTATGATAATTCTAGAATCTCATTCACCAAACTCTTAGAAAATTTTTGGAGAGAACATGACCCAACACAAATTCAAGAAACACAATACAAGTCTTTAATACTATATCACAACCAATATCAACGAGAACTCGCAAATTCATCAAAAAATCAAATACAAAAACAATTTTCAAAAATAATTAAAACAAAAATAATTCCATTAAAGAAATTCTATAAAGCAGAAGATTATCATCAAAAATATATGAAAAAAAAAGAGATAAAGAATTTGTGAAAGAAACATCTAACAAAATTTAGATAGTAGTTGTTACTCTCAAAGTAATATTATATATTTTATTGAGATTATATTTTAAATAATATATGACTAATCAAATTAATTCATTTTTGAAAAAATTTGACAATTATAATGAATTATTATTAAATGAAATGAGTAAAATCAAAATTTGTAAAGATACAAATCTCGTTGAAATTTATCACAATTATTTTAAAACTTTAATACAAATTAATTATCATTTTGATAAAAATATAAATATTGTAAGATTTCACTAAAAATTAATTTTATGTGAGATTTATAAAATTAACACTGCATCAAAAAAAATAGAAAAAATACTTCTTCAAAAAAAACAATCATT
>JAQICV010000001.1 GCA_027858315.1 Candidatus Woesearchaeota archaeon | reverse complement strand
GTAGGAGTTACCCGAATTTACGCTTGTAGAGATTAAGACCTCTCAAAAATAAGTTTACTTAATTTTGAAGTTTGATCGTTGAAACAAGAAGCCCAAAGTTTTAACTTTGGGTAGCTCACGTAACTATTACATCATGGCTACAAAAAGATTTCAAGAAAATGCACCTACTCTTAGAGAAATATGGGAATATACGTATGACCAGTATCGAAGCAGATTTGATAATAGGGATAGAGATGTAATAAAAAAGCTTATAGTGGATGAAGTAACAGAGTTATTAGTGGATAGGTTAGATGTACCTATGAAAAAATATAGAATAACCACTCACTCATACCCTCAATATAAACCCTATGATAAAATTAAAGGAAAAAAATCTAAAAACCAACGGACTATAAGACACCAATATGATATTACTTTAGAACTGGAAGAATTATCTTTAGATAGTAGGTTTAATTGGAGAGTAGGATCACAGAAAAAATGGCCTAAAACAATAGCTCAAAAGTTTGTTCAAACTATTAGGAGAGAAACCTTAGCTAACTGGAAAAAGAAATATGATAGTGATAGGATTAGAAAACTATTAAAAAGGCATAGGTCCAGTGCTAAATATCTGAATAATGGAGATTATGTATCCAGAGCATTAGGAATTAATGGTGATTTTTATTGGAGACTTCAAGCCCCTCTATATAAGGCTGGTGTATTATATGGTCTTTGTTGGGAGAAGAATTCTGATAATACAGATATCTTCTTTGATAAACATACAATCAGAGTTTTAGAATATATGATGGAAAAGAAAATAATATCTTATTAAAGTCCTAATGAATCCAAATTTACCATAACTTTCTGCATTAGTGCAATCATAGCTGTAACAACCCCACCCCCTATAAGTAAGTTTAATAGTGATGGTGCAAAGGTTCTAGCCCAAGATTGAAAGTTATTTTTAGAATTCTCTTTCATTCTCTTCAATTCATCTACTTCATTCTTTAATGTTTCTAGTTTAGTGAGTTCTAAAGTTTGTAATGAATTTAATTCTCCTTTAACAGCAGATAGACTTTGTTCCGTTACACCAACTCTTTCTCCAAATCTAGTTAATGTTTCTTCAGCATCCCTTCCTAACCTTTGGACTACTTTACCAACTTCATCTCTATGCTCTCTATCAAGATTATATAAATCTCTATCATTATTTTTTAAATGGTCAATATCTTTATATACAGAATTATAGTGTGTTTCAAGTTTAGAATTTATTACTGATTCTAATTGATTAAACCTTTCGATTGTTCGCTCTTCTTGTTTCTGTATCTCTTTTGATAAAGTGTCGATACTATTATTGATAATTTCACGAATGTCTGAGAGTTCCATTTGCATATATATACACCTCTACTTATTTATTGTAACTATACTAATATAGTTACATATATTCAGAGAGGTTTATATTATGAGAAAAATTCTAAAAAATGCAGGGAGTGAAAACTATTATAAACAGACTAATAATCCAACTGAACAGCAAGATAAGAAAAAAAAGATATCTTGGCTACAATCCTGTGGTCCTACTGCTGTAGTTAATATTATTGCTTCCATAGGTAAACCTGTAGAGATAGTCACTCAGGGAGCCTATAAGCCACAACCAGAGGAGATCCTAAACGATTACTTCCATGACCCTATAAATTATAGCAAACTAAATAAGATTCGTCCATCTACCCCTGCTGAGGAATGGCAAGGAAATCAAATACCACAATTTTATCCTATAGCAATTAAAGATGTATTCAATATAGAATCACATTTTTCATGGGGTATAGCTTATAGTGACATTATTAACAGTATAAATAAGGGTAAAGGATTGGTAGTTTGTTTAAAATCTCCAGGTCATTTTATTGCTATTGTAGGATATGATAGTGATAATGATACAGTAATTTATAATGATCCATGGCCTGAAGACTACTGGCCTAAATCGCTTGAAGGAACTAAGCCCTATCTTAGAGAAGTTCCGTGGGATAATCTAGACATTAATTTACAACCATATAAAATAACTATTGGATAGTCTTGATTAAAATTAGATTTTTAACTATTATATATATACATGGAGGAAATATATATGAAAGTAAAACCAGTTAATGAATTTATTCTTGTTAAACCAATGGAAGTAAAAGAATCAACAACAGCTAGTGGTATCATTATGGTAAATCAGAATCGGAAACCAATAGGTAGGGGCATTGTATTAGATGTGGGGGGAACTCAATCTACAGCTATTGTGCAAGGTGTTCAAGTTAATTTTTATGAACACGCAAAGGATGTTGTGGAACATGATGATGAAGAATGTTATATTATTAGGATAAAAGATGTTCTTTGTACTATAACCGATTAAAAAAATAAGCCCCTATATTTAGGGGCTTTTTTATTATTCAGCAGGGGGAGTCTCAATATCATCTTCTCTATGTTCAAACCTATCAGAATAAGTTTCCATAATCTGCATAAATTTATTAACAGCATTAAGTTGTTTTGTATCTAACTGAACAGCTTCACCAGCTTCTTCATCACGCTCTTTAGGTGCTAATAATGGAGTAGAGTTCTGACCTGAAGGTCTAAAGATATCTAGTAGTGATCGAGCATAATCAGATTTTGATTGCTGTATAATTCCATACCACCGTCTTAACTCTTCTGGTTCAATCTCATGTAGTTTTACTTTAGATAAAAACTCTTGAATAATCATACCTAAAGCTACATCTTGTTCTTGTATAGTTTGTGTTTGCTGTATAATAAACTTTGCTAAACTCTGTCTAAAATCTTCTGACGATTGAACATTAATATCTTTATCTTTCTCTAAACTTTCTGCTAAATTTTTTAAACTATCCATAATTAACCTCACTGAAAATATCTCTTAATTTATTTTTAATCTCTTTATTTAGTTTAGCTATCCCTTTACCTATACGGATAGTGTTTACCTCTTCTGTAGCAAAAGGTAACTCTTCTTTGATTTCATCCCAAGTCATATTTTTTAATTCTTTATAGTAATAACACAATGCTATTAATATTTGATTTTGAAACTCCTCTCTATCTGGAAAGGTTAGTGTTCTACCACTAAATAGTGATATAATCTTTGAAAACCCTCCCATACCTAGAGCATGATACATATCACCTAAATCTTTATTATTCCTACTATATATAGTCATGGAAACTAAATTAATTATCATTTCAGATTCATCAGGAGTTCTCTCTGCAAAGGTCATATTTAGTCTGTCTGTCCATAAGTTTTTAGTATCACTATCCATCATATTGTTTACCTCTTTTTGTTTATTACTTGCTGTAGGATCAGCTATGAATTGTCTTAGCTGATATAAAGATAAATCATAATTATTCTTAATACTGTTATCATATCTATTCCAGCATGAAGAGAAAAAACGATCTTCTTTATTATCTAAATAGTGATTTAATAATGACCAGTTTATTACTGCAATCCTTAAACCTTGTCTATCTAAAATAGTTTTAAATATAAGACCTAAAAACTCTTCTATAGAACTTCTTAAATCTCGTTTATGATCTTCATTATGTATCCTGTCTTCTTCATAAGTAAAAGATTCATCATGATATTCTACTGATAGCTTATCTTCTAATGTTTGATTATTATCAGCTGAACTACTAACAGGAGAAGAAAGTGATATTTCATGATGTTCACGCTCTTTCTTTTTAGTATTATATAAAGGATAAAGAATCACTTGTGATAAATATCCTACAAAGGAATTCTCAATATAGAATTCTGGCTTATTCTTATAGTATTCTAATATTTTTAAAAGAGAATCATTAGTAGCATCATCTACTAAATTTTCCCTATCTGGTACATAAGAACCTTTAAGATTTTTATGTATAAGATTTTTAATAATCTCTTCCATAAGAATTACCATTTCTGCTAATATTGATTCATCCCTACTAGCTAGATATTGATCTTGTAGTATATGTAATTTACGCTCATTTATTGGTTTATCAAAATATTTTACATTACACTTAGGACAAACTTCAGGTATCTCCTCTTGTGTAATTTGTATATCTGATTGACAATTCGTACAAAATAATTTTTCCAATCTTCTATCCCCCAAATATGTTATTCCATACTTCTATAGTTAAGTTTTTATCAATGACCAATTTTGGATCAAATTCTTTTTTATTTATCGGTATCATATAGCCCTTATCTAATAAAACTATTTGTTCTTTTTTTAATATTGATTTCTTTCCTAACCTTTCAAGATATTCTATTAAAGAATAATCCATAACCATAAAGGTATAATAACCATACCTCTTCCAAAACCCTACACCTACCAGTGTCTCATTTTGTTTACGATCTTTTTTAATTTTGATTAAACTACTTCTTTGATGATCTTCCAATCTACTGAATGGAAAAGAAGCATAACCGTTATTTAAGAACTTATTTTCAATATAAATGTTTTTACCTAGTACACAAGCAAATATATCAAACGGTCTTTTAGTATCTGCTATAATACCATATTTATTAACCTGTGGATCAGGTATCTTATAGGAAAACCCATACTGATTAAATACCTTAGACATTAAACCATTAAAATCCTTTTCTTCCATTACAAAAAATCCCCCTTAGAAAAATATTATTTCTTCTAAGAGGGATAGTTAAAAATTGAGATAGGTAAAATTTTAGTCTTCTAAAGACAGCTTCTTCAATTCATCCTTTACAGCTTCAAGAAGGGTTTCTGATTCATCATATACCCCTGCATTGGTCTGTTCAAAAATCCAAGTCTTATAGGCTCTATCTACAGATTTAGCATCAATCTCTAGCTTTTCAGCTAGTGTCTTCTTTGCATCTTTGATAGCACCATTTAAGTCTTTAATAGCTTCTTTCCGTTCTGCAATCTGTTCTTCTACATCATACATCTTTCTAAAAACCTCAGAAACTTCCTTTACTTGTGTTTGTTCGTATACCATTGGCATCTCCTAAATATTTAAGTTAACTACAATATAATCTATATATTTAATATGGTCAATAGTTAAGTAAGAAAAACATATAAAAAAGATAGTTGACATTATTTGTATTATCATTTATACTCTATCTTGAAAGGAGAGAAAAATGATAAATGAAATTAAAGCAAAGGCAAAAGAGTTTAACGAAAAGTTTTTTAGTGGTGATCTAACTCTAGTAGATACTACCTTTAGATTATCTAACCGTATGTCACGTACAAGAGGTCATTTTTTTTACAATAGGCTTACAGGACTACAAGAGATTACTATTTCTAATATCCTATTTCAAGTCAATGATCCCCATCAATGGAAACAAACACTATTAC